>JALSWC010000161.1 GCA_027060825.1 Sulfurimonas sp. | reverse complement strand
GAAAAAAGCATATCATTAAGCTTTACATTTTGTGCAAGTATATCGCACAAATCTTCACTCTTTGCAAGCTCTTTTATAAGCATCATATCAAGGCTTGGGTTATACGCCATCGCCTCTTTTACAACTGCATCATTCTGTTTAAGAAACTTTTTAAGCACACTCTTTGGAGTATCTTTGTGCATCGCTAGCGATTTTTTGAGTTTTGGATGCATCCTGACTGGTTCAAGCGTAGATATAGCCTCTAAAAGTGCTGAATTTTGTGTCTGCTCGATAAGATGATAAATACCTGTCGTAGCGTATTGGACATTGTGATTGCGTTGTATATTTTGGTAAAAGCGTCCAATGAGTGCGGCTGAAACATCACGGTTCTCATCATTTTCAAAAAAGTCCTCGCCATTCCATGAGTACATCTTGAGTAGTTTGAAAAAGAGTACATCACTAAACATAGAGTTTTGCAAAAAGCTTTTGAGCTTTTCTTTATCGTTTGAGAGTTTTAAACTCATTAAAAGCACATCTGCATCCATCGCATCTGCTAAAAGTTTTTCTAACACATCTATGCTAAGAAACTCATACTTTCTCTCTTCATAGAGTGCATCAGAGAGATTTTGTTCATAAGGGCTCATCATTCGCCCCTCTACAATGAAACGAACCTCATCATTCATCTCATATACTAGCGAAATATCATGTGCTTCAAGTTGTGACAAAAACTCCTCATAAGAAAAGGCGCGTGTTTTTCCCAAAAGTAAAAGTGTCTGTTTTTTTAAAATTTTTAAAGTCATAGAGTGATTATACTCAACTTTTTTATAATCCCAAATACTCTTCAAGTTTTTTCAGTAAAAAATATCCACCAAGCGAAGAAATAACAACATTAATAATGATTAAAGTCAAATCTGAATTTGTTGGCATTACCGTTAAGTTTGTTCCAAGAGCATTAGAACTATAAAGATGCAACATAGTGAAAAGCTTATCTACAATCACATAGAGAATGTAAACAATAATATTATAATAAAGAAATTTGGCAAATTTACCCATACACACACCTTTTATATTTTATGAGTATTATATCAGTAGAAGTTCAATTCTTTTTAAACATATATTAGACTTCTTGCAAAACTATTTAAAAACTTCTCATAAAAGACTAAAAATAGAGATGTCCACATAAAATTAGCTCAGAAGTATGCTGATACTAAGGAAAATTTCGCTACATTTAGTATGAAAATTGAAATTAAAAAGAGTAAAAGAGAATGGCAAAATATATAATTTTAGATACAGAAACAACAGGAACGGATGAAGAAGATAGAGTGATACAACTCGGGTACATGGTACTTGGTGCAAAAAAGATAGATGTACATAATGAATTTTGTAGTAGCGATATTCCCATAAAATTTGGTGCGATGGAAGTGCATGGCATCACTCCTGATATGCTTGAAGGAAAAGCAGAATGTGTACAAACGCAGGCATACAAAAGACTTTTAGAGCTTAATACGCCAGAAAACTATCTCATTATTCACAATGCTCCTTTTGATATAAAAATGCTTGAAAAAGAGGGATTTGAAACAAGAATGAAAGTCATAGACACATTGCGTGTTGCAAGACATCTAATGCCAGAGGAAGAGGCTCACCGTCTGCAATATTTTCGCTACAAAATGGGACTTTACAAAGAAGAGCAAAAAGAGGCAGATGCCCTTGGCATAGAGGTAAAAGCACATGATGCCATCGGAGATGTTTTAGTGCTAAAACTCTTTCTAAGCAAACTCAAAAAAATTGTACAAGAAAAATTTCCAAATGAAAACCCTGTAGAAAAAATGGTGGATTTAACAAATACACCTATTTTAGTGACTTCATTTAGATTTGGTAAACATAAGGGAAAAACACTCGAAGAGGTAGTGCGTGAAGATGCAGGCTACCTAAGATGGATGCTAAAAAGTATGGATAATCTTGATGATGATTTGCGTTACTCCATCAACTACTATTTAGAGGCATAATTGCCTCTTTATTTCATTTCTAAAACTCTAAAGACATAAGCATAAGACCAGCTCTTCCAAATACTTCTTTATAATTTTCACACTCGATTTCGGCAATTTTTTTAAACCCAAGTTTTTTATAAAAAAGTTCTGATTCAAGAGAGCCTATTTCAATTATAGTTTGAGCAACTCTATAGCCCTTCAGCCTTGCTGTCAATAAACTCTTTTGCATCAATGCTTTTAAAATTCCCACATCAATAAAACCTGCGACCTCTTCCATAAAATCAAACATAAGAGTGCTTTTATTTTGTTCAAAACCACAACTGTAAAAGACATCTAAAGTAGTCTCAACATCTTTACTACAACCTATTTCATCTAGTGCTTGAATAAAACTCTCTTTAGTTGCAATGCGAGGTTCGTAACTACAGAGTGTCCCCACACTATTTCCATCAATATCAGCAATTAAAAAATTTTTATAGTTACAACTACTTTTAACTTTTGTTGTAGTGAGCTTTGAAAGTTTTTCTAAAATTTTTGCATCACTACTCTCTGTAAATAACAAATCAAACAATCCACTCTTTTTACCTGCACGAGAACTTTTTAAAATCATTTCAGCTAAAAAAGAGGAGTCATCCATTGTTGCTTGTCGTATTTTAATACTCATAATGTATCCTACTCTTGATATTTTAGTAATGTTACCATATTTTAGGATAAAATGTTTCTAAAATTCTATAAGTTTTTCAAATTTCCTCTTTTACCATTTTATCTTTTGCCACTATTCCCATTAAAGAGAGTCCAGTTTTAAGACTAAGCGCTACAACAAGCATCACTTTTAAAAGTTTTGCTTCATCTGGCGTTCCTATCATACGAACATCATAGTAAAACTTATGTAAAGATGCTGCAAGTGCTTTTAAATAGTCTGGCAGTTTTTGAACCTGACGAGAATTAAAAGCATCCTCTACAACTTCAGGAAGTAACATCGCATCAAATAGAAGTGTATCAGCATTGTCACCCAAATTTTTCAAATCAGCACACATAATCTCTTCACTACTAAGCGTACTTTTTGAAAGGAGTGTTTGAATACGAGCATGTGCATACTGAATATAAAAAATAGGGTTTGAACTATCTTGCTTTTTAAACTCTGAGAGGTCAAATTCTAAAGCCGTATCACTCTTTTTTGAAGCAAAAATATAACGAAGAGCATCGGCACCTATCTCTTCAACAATATCACTCATAAGTATGACATTACCAGCACGCTTACTCATTTTATAGGGTTCACCATCTTTTAAAAGGCTTACCATTTGAGAGAGCAGTACTTCAAGTTTAGATGAATCATAGCCAAGATATTCTATGGCTGCTTTTACACGAGGAATATAACCATGATGGTCTGCACCCCAGATATTTATGTAGTGTTCATAACCTCTTTCAAACTTTTGATTATGGTAAACTATGTCTCCAGCAAGATAAGTTGGTCGTCCATCTTCACGAACGACAACTCTATCTTTTTCATCGTCTTTTGCCTCAGAAGCTATCCAAGTTTTTCCATCTTTTTCATAAATGGCACCTGCATCAGTAGTCGCCATCTTCTGCATCACCCTATCCCAATCATCATAAAGCGTTGATTCGTACACAAAAGTATCAAAATGTACATTTGTGTCTGCTAAATCTTTTACAATGATTTTCATCACTTCATCTTTCGCCCACATAGCAAGCTCTCGTTGGCGTGACTCATCATGAAAAATCTCTACTCCAAATTTTTCCATAGCATCACGAGAGAGTCCATCTAAATACTCTCCACGGTAGTAAGATTCAGGATACTCTACTGTTTCATCAAGCAAATTTTCTCGTGCATGTAACTGAATAGAAAGCCCTAACAAATCAATCTGATTTCCAGCATCATTAATGTAATACTCTGCATCAATCTCATAGCCCAAATGTTTTGCAAGTCTATAGAGTGTATCTCCATAAATAGCACCACGAGCATGACCAATGTGCAGTGGACCTGTAGGATTAGCACTTACAAATTCTAAAAGTATTTTTTGATTTTTTTCTTGTTTTGCGTACTCTGATGGATTTTCTAATGCCCAAGAAGCATATTCGCTTAAAAAGTTTTCACTCAAACGGAAGTTTAAGTAACCTTTTACTGCTTCCACACTTGAAAACTCTTCGCTCTCACCAAAAGATGCTGCAAGTTCATCTGCAATAATCATAGGAGATTTTCTAAGCTCTTTTGCTAAAGAAAAAGCAATAGGAGTAGCAAAGTGACCAAAAGAACGGTCACGAGGCTTTTCTAAAACAAGCTCACGACCTAATTTTTCGCGTAATAACGCCGATACTCGTTCTTTCAAAGTTTATGCTTGTGTTGTAGATTTAGGAGTTTCAGAAGTAGATGCTACTTCCTCAGAACCTTCAACTTTTTTCGGTGCATCAGTTGCAACTACATCCCCCTCTTTCATCTCTTCTTTGAAATTTTTAATTCCTTTACCAAGACCTTTTGCTAATTCAGGTATTTTTTTTGCACCAAAAAGCAATACAATTATTCCAAATATTAATAATAACTCTGTTCCACTAGGCATTCCCATAGTTTATCCTTTTATAAAATTAAGTCGTTAAGTATATCTTACCTTTGCTGTAACTTCTCTTTAACAATCCTCCCATCGTTGTACAAATTCATTTATCTCTTCACTCGCTTTTTTAAGCCTTGCAGTTTGTGCAATCAAACGCAACTTCTGTGCAGTAATATCTAAATCATCATTTACAAGTAAATACTCATATTCAGAGACTCTTTGAATCTCTCTTTTTGCCATATTTACCCGTCTATTTATCACTTCTTCTGAATCAGTAGAGCGTTTTA
>JALSWC010000160.1 GCA_027060825.1 Sulfurimonas sp. | reverse complement strand
CCTAAAACAGAATTAATAGCTCGCTTTAAAAATTCATAACGGTTATATGTCGGAATAACAACAGTTATCTCCAACTACCAGACCTTTATCTCATTGTAAAGGCTATCTCGCTCCACGGGAATAAACCCACTATTGCGAATAAGTGCTGTAAAATCTTCAATCTGCACACCATTAGCACTCTTTGCACCTGCTGCAGAGTTTATGGACTCTTTTTCTATCGTCCCATCGAGGTCATTTGCACCAAATTCTTGGGCAACAAGTGCAAGATTTACAGTTGAAGTTACCCAATACGCTTTTAAATGTGGCACATTATCAAGCACAAGCCGTGCTATTGCCATAGTCTTTAAAATCTCATTTGCAGTAATTGGTTTTTCAATTTTAAGATAATTATTTTCTGTTTGATACACAAGAGGAATAAAGCAATTAAATCCACCCGTAATATCTTGCAAATCACGAATACGCATCATATGGTCTATGCGATTTGCACGCGATTCAATATGTCCAAAAAGCATAGTTACATTTGATTTTTTACCGCGTTCATGCCATTTTCTGTGTATTTCAAACCATTGGTCTGATGTTACTTTTCCTTTACAGATAAAGTCACGAACCTTCTCATCAAATATCTCAGCACCACCACCTGGCATAGAATCCACACCATTTTCTACCATCAAGTCAAGCACTTCATCATAAGTAAGACCATGATGACGAGAGAGAAAATCAACCTCAGCAGCAGTTAAAGCCTTAATATGCAAATGAGGATACGCCTCTTTTATCTTTTTAAAAATACCAAGATACCAATCAAGTGATACATTAGGATTATGAGCAGAGACAATATGTATCTCTTTTGCACCGTGAGAATCCACCTCTTTGACAATTTCTAAAATCTCTTCATGACTCATCGTATAAGGATTTGGATTTTTTCTATTGGCAGAGTATGCACAAAATTTACAGACATCTGCACAAATATTCGTAGGGTTAATATGACGATTAATATTAAAATAAGTCTTTTTAGCGTGAAGTTCTTGACGCTTCGCATCAGCTAAAGTACCGAGTTCAAATATATCTTTTTCATACAATTTTAGAGCATCTTCAAAATTTATTCTATTTTTCATTTTTTACCTTATTAATTCTATGAAGTGATTATACCAATTTATTGTATAATAAACTCAAAAATAGAGATGTAACTTATGGATTTACTACTAGAGATAGAAAATATTATAGAAAAGAATGGCTCTGATTTTGAACTCTCAAAACTTTTTAAACAGTATATAAAAGAGTATAAATCTTCCCTTCCCCAACTTTTTGAAAAGAATCAAGGCAAAGATTTTTTAGTGCGTCATACAAAAAAACTCGACTCTATCATTAATTTAATGTATAAAACAGTTCTTCGTAGAACTTTTGGTAACTTCCTGCCTATGCGTAGCTCTATCCCCATAGCCATTGTTGCCCTTGGTAGTTATGGACGAGAGCAACTTAGCGTACATAGTGACATTGACCTACTCCTCGTTTATGAAGAGGTAGATGGCTATAACACGCAACTTATCATAGAAAAGCTCTTCTATCTTGCTCTTGATGCTGGAATGAAACTAGGACATCGTGTTCATGAAGTGAATGACCTTTTTCAAGCAAGTACAGAAGATATAACCATCAAAACATCCCTTATGGAGTCTCGATTTATTACAGGTTCTCCTTTTGTTTGGCATGCTACACAAAATATACTCAATAAAATACGCCTCTATAAACAAAAAGAATTTTTAATCGCTAAAATTGAAGAAGCACAAATAAGACGCAAAAAGTACCCTAGCTCTATGCAACCAAACATTAAAGAGAGTGTTGGAGGATTAAGAGATTCTCATCTTATCTTCTGGGTGGCAAAGACCATTTATGGAATAGACAGCACAAAAGAGTTGAGTGGTACTGTTTTTTCAGATGAAGAGTATAAAGAGTATCGTATGGCACTCGAACTGCTTTACAGAGTAAGAAGTGCCTTGCATCTCATAACAGGCAAACAAGAAGATAGACTGTTACTACAGTATATTCCAGAAGTAAGTAATCTTTTAGGTTTTAAAGAGCAAACAAAACTTGCTACAAAAGTTTTAGAAGCACAATGGAAAATAAATAATTTTGTACAAATATTTGTTAAAAAAATGGTTCGTCCTTATATTTACGATACAAATAATATTGCCATATTTAGAAAAAATAAAATACAAAAAGGCTTTTATGAACATAATGCAAGACTCTATGCTTCGTATCATCTTCCTATTCAAAACATTAACTCTTTACTAGAACTTCTTATAAAGATAGAAGATAAAAAGTACAAATTTGATGCTGGTTTTCTCTACCAATTTTCTCGTGCAAAAATAGCATATCCACTTCAATCAAAAACATATACATTTATAAAAAAACTCTTTACAAAACGCAATATTGCACCCTTTTTAAAACTTTTTTATGATGCTGGAATACTTGCCCAACTGTTTCCAAATTTCAAAAAAGTAATGCATCTTCCTCAATTTGATGGGTACCATCACTATCCTGTGGATGTCCACTCTATCAAATGTGTTGAAGCATTAGAAAATATAAAAGAGGAACAACTCCAAACACTTTTTGATGGACTAAACACAGATGAGAAAATGCTTATAAAAATTGTTGTCTTTTTTCATGATAGTGGAAAAGGCAGAAGACAAGAGCATGGAGAAGTAGGTGCAAAGTTAATACTTCAATTTATGAAACATATTAAACTGAGTGAAGAGCTTACTAAGCGTGCTATAACACTTGTAAAGTACCATATTCTTATGAGTAGCGTTGCTTTTAAAGAAAATATTCACAACGAAAAAACCCTCTATAAATTTATGTCTAAAGTAGAAGATACAAAAAATTTACAACTCTTGTATCTCCTTACTTATGCAGATATTAGTGGAGTTGGTGGTGATGTTTACAACTCTTTTAACTCCAAACTTCTTTTTGACCTTTATAAAAATGCTTTAGAAGTTGCAGAAAATAAAAATAGAATAACAGATGCGAAAAAAAGAGTTATAATTGAATCTCGTGTTAAGAATATACAAGAGTTTAAAGAGCTACCATCTCTCTTACAAAAAAAGCTCCTCTCAATAGAGTCAAATCTCTTTTTCTTTAAACATACACCTCAAGATATTATACATATAGCAAAACTTGCACGAGAGACAAAAGAGTATAGTTTTAGCCTTAAAAATGAGGGTTCTTTAAGCATAGAAATTTTACGCAAAATTCCTCTCAACATTGGCTATTTACTAGCAACTCTTGCACATTTACAAGTCGCTTCTATGGAGATATTCACCCTCTTTGATGGAGTGAAATATTTTAAAATTGAATTTATTCAAAATGTTGATAAGAATGTTTTAGTAGAGGTGCAAGATACTATAGACAATGCTTTTGATATGCAAAAAGAGGTACCACTCAAATCAGTAAATATTAAAAAAGAGGAGATTACACTTGATTGTGAGCATTCACTTACTCATGCTGAACTCAATATTAATACTTCCAATCAAACAGGACTTCTTGCCTATATTATGCAAAAACTAGAAGAATTACACATTAATGTCATTACTGCAAAAATCCATTCAAGTAAATATAAGGTACGAGATAGCTTTTTAATAGAAAAACAAAATAAAATATGCAATAATGTTAAAAATATTAAGGAAATTATATGTGTGGCATCGTAGGCTATTTAGGACAAAAAAATACAAAAGAAATTTTACTTGAGGGCTTAAAAGAGCTTGAATATAGAGGTTATGATTCAGCAGGAATTGCAGTGCTTAGCCATGGAGAATTTTCAAGCTTTAAAGCTGTTGGAAAGCTTGTAAACCTTGAAGAAAAAACAAAAGATTTCGTCACAGATAGATTTGCAGCAGGCATTGGGCATACTCGCTGGGCAACACATGGCAAGCCAACAGAGTTAAATGCACACCCCCATGTAGGAGAAAGTTCTTATGTCGTTCACAATGGAATTATTGAAAATTATGCTCCACTCAAAAAAGAGCTACAAAATGAAGGCATCACCTTTTTAAGCCAAACAGATACCGAAGTAATAGTACATCAATTTGAAAAAAATCAAAAAAACAGCACAAATAGTTTTGAAGCTTTTAAAAAGACCATTAGCGAATTAGAGGGTGCTTATGCTATTTTACTTGTGACAAAAGCAGAACCTGACACTATCTTTTTTGCAAAGAATGGTTCTCCTATGCTTATGGGCATAAACGCAGAGCGTGAAAAATATTTTGCATCTTCAGATACACCACTTATAGGAGAATGTTCGGATGTAAATTACTTTGAAGATGGTGATTATGGTTATGTCAATGCGAATGAAATTGCTATCTTTGATAAAAATAGTAATAAAAAAGAGCCACACTTTACAAAACTTTCGACAAATAGACTTTCTGCTCAAAAAGATGGCTACCGTTTCTTTATGGAAAAAGAGATTTATGAACAAAGTAGCGTTGTATCAGATACGCTTCTTGGACGATTAAGTGAAGATGCAGTAGTTCTTGATGAACTTGACAGTTCTCTTTTTGATGGCATTCATGAGATTAAACTCTGTGCATGTGGTACATCTTACCACTCTGCCCTTTGTGCTTCTTATATGTTTGAAAGATATGCAAAAATAAAAACATCCGTAGAGGTAGCATCTGAACTGCGTTATCGTGAACCTGTACTTACACAAGATACACTGTTTGTTGTCATTTCACAAAGTGGAGAGACAGCAGATACACTAGAAACACTTAAAATGGCTAAAAAGGCAGGATTAAAAACATTGGTAATTTGTAATGTTGATAACTCTTCTATGGTTCGCATGGCTGATGCAAGCATTTTAACCCGTGCAGGTGTTGAAAAAGGTGT
>JALSWC010000159.1 GCA_027060825.1 Sulfurimonas sp. | reverse complement strand
AGAGTATCTTGAGTCACAGGGAGAGAATTATAAATATATTTGTACTATTTATGCAACTGCACCACTTTTACAAAAAGAGTATCTTATAAAAGGCTATGAAAAGCTAAAAAATAGTAGTGCTATTAATACCTTTAGTGCTACAACTATGCCTTTTCCAATTCAGAGAACTTTTAAACTTAATAGTGCTGGACGATGTAAGATGTTTACACCAGAGTATTATATGAGTAGAAGTCAAGATTTAGAAGAAGCTTACCAAGATGCAGGGCAATTTTACTGGTCAAACAGGGAGTTAGAAAAAAACTCTACAAACAGAGTGATGTTTAGTGATATAAGTATTCCCATAATTCTTCCTAGGTATTTAGTGCAAGATATAGACACTTTAGAAGATTGGAAACGAGCTGAACTTCTTTACAGTAGTATATATAAAAATGAATATGATAAATGGAATAAGCTAAAGCAAAAACTTAATAGAAGAAAACAGATAATGGGTTTTAATCAGGGTGACATTTTATTTGTTTCTATTGGGAAAAATATTGGTTTTGAAACATATGGAAAAGGTGAAGAGTTTTTAAGACCTGTTGTTGTTGTGAAAAAGTTTGGAAAAAATTCATTTTATGGTATTCCATTAAGTACAAAAACAAAAGAAGGTTTTTTTTACTATAACTTCAGTTATAAAAAGGATATTGTTTCAACAGCTCTACTAACACAAGCAAAAGTTTTTGACTCTAAAAGAATAAAATATAGAAGTGGACAAATACATAAAAAAGATTTTGAAAAATTAATGGAGAGTTTTTTGAAAGTGATTACTCCATTCTCAAAAGAGAAGGAGAGCGACTAAATGTCGAATTTCAAAAAGCATTATAACAAAAAAGAGACTAATATGTCAACTGTTCTATTCCGAACTGATTCATCATCAACCATAGGCACAGGTCACATCATGAGAGATTTAGTACTAGCAGAGCAATATAGTGATGCTAATATTATCTTTGCAACGCAAGAACTTACTGGCAATATAAATCACAAAATAAAAGAAGCTGGTTATAAAATTGAGTTATTGCACTCTAATGATGTAAAAGAATTTATAAGAGTAGTAGAAAAATATGAAGCTGATTTAGTAGTTGTAGATAACTACGAAATTGATTATAAATATGAGCAAATACTAAAAGAGAACACAAATGTAAAAATTTTAGCCTTTGATGATACTTATGCGAAACACTATTGCGATATACTTTTAAACCATAATCTGAGTGCTGATAAGTCAAGATATAAAGGATTAGTGCCTGATAATTGTGAACTTCAATGTGGTAGTAAATATACACTTTTAAGAAGTGAATTTTATCAACAATTTCCCCAAAAAATAAAGACAAAAGATAAAAATATTTTAGTAGCTATGGGTGGAGTTGATAGTCGAGAGTTAAATATAAAGATACTAGAAGTTTTGTCTAGTTTTGAAAATGTCAAAATAAATGTTATAACAACAACTGCTAATAAAAATCTAAATGAATTAAAAGAATATGTGGCTAACCTTGAAAATGTAACTTTACATATCAACACAAATGAAGTTGCGAAACTTATGTATGAGAGTGATTTTGCCATTGTAACACCTAGCGTTACTGTGAATGAAGCATATTTTATGAAGTTACCTTTTATTGCTATTAAAACTGAAGAGAATCAAAAAGATATATATAGTTATTTTCAAAGAAATGGCTTTTTTATTTTAGAGAAGTTTGATGCAACTCAATTACATAAAAAAGTAGAACTAATGACAAATAAGCTAAATAGTAAATTAATTAATTTTACTGAACTAACTTTGGATGAAAAAAAGATGATTTTAGAGTGGCGAAATGCTCCATCAGTTAAAAGATGGATGTATAATCGTGATGAAATTTCTTTAGAAAAGCATCTTAAATATATTGATTCGCTAAATGGTAGAGATGATAAAGTCTATTTTCTAGTAAAAAATGGAAATAATTTTATAGGTGTTGTTAATTTAACAGAGATTAAAAAAGAGAGAAGTGCAGAACTTGGAATATATGTAAATCCTGCATTAAAAGGTTATGGAACTCTTCTAATGAGTAAAATTATAGAATATGCATTTGACAAATTAAATATACAAGTATTAAATGCAAATGTATATGAAGATAATATGAAGGCGATTAATCTTTATAAAAAATTTAATTTTAAAATAGTTAATACAACAAAAGATAAAAATACAATATTGCAGAATATGGAGCTAAAAAATGAAAATAGGTAATTTTGATTTAGATAAAGATGGTGTTTATATAATAGCTGAACTTAGTGCAAATCATGGTGGTAAAATAGAAATTGCGAAAGAGACTATAAAAGTTGCTTATGAAATAGGTGCAAATGCAATAAAACTTCAAACATATACAGCAGATACACTTACTTTGGACTCAGATAAAGAAGACTTTATCATTAAAGGTGGAACACTTTGGGATGATAGAAAACTTTATGATTTGTATAAAGAAGCTTATCTACCTTGGGAGTGGCACAAAGAGTTATTTGATTATGCTCGAAAGATAGGCATAGATATATTTTCATCTCCATTTGATAAAACTGCAGTTGATTTTTTAGAAGAGTTCAATCCATCGGCTTACAAAATAGCTTCTTTTGAGATAACAGACTATGAACTCATAAGATATACAGCATCAAAAATGAGACCAATGATAATCTCTACTGGAATAGCGACAATAGATGAGATACAAGATGCCGTAGATATTTGTAGAGAAGTTGGAAATAATGATATAATACTTCTAAAATGCATAAGTGCTTACCCTGCAAAACTTGAGGATGCAAACCTTTCTATGATACCAAACCTTGCTCAAACATTTGGTGTGATATCTGGATTTTCAGACCATACTCTTGGAAGTACTGCCCCCGTTGTAGCAACAACTCTTGGAGCAAAAGTGATAGAGAAACATTTTATACTTGATAAGTCTATTGGTGGTGCTGATGCAGACTTCTCTATGGATAAAGAAGAGTTTAAAGAGATGATAGAAGCCGTTCGTGATACAGAGAAACTTCTTGGTAAAGTTGACTACAGTATGACAGAGCAAAAGAAAAAATCAAGACAATTTAGTAGAAGCCTTTATGTATCTAAAGATATTAAAAAAGGTGATGTTTTTAGTGAAGAAAATATTAGAAGTGTTAGACCTGGGTATGGAATGCATCCTAAGTGTTTTAAGGATGTATTAGGTAAAATTGCCCAAAGAGATTATGGGTTTGGAGATAGGTTTGAAGTGGATAATAAATTTAAAAAATATATAGGATAGGCATAAGAGATGAAAGATTATAAAATAGCAATTATTGGTTTGGGATATGTAGGTTTACCATTGGCTCATGCTTTTAGTAGCAAATATAAAGTAGTTGGATTTGACATTAATAGTTCAAGAATTGATGAACTCAATATGGGTTTAGATAGAACATTAGAGCTTACAAACGAACAGGTAAATGAGTCTCTTAAAAATGGAATGAAATTTACTTTGGATATTGAAGATATTAGAGAGAGTAATGTTTACATCGTCACCGTTCCAACACCAATAGATGAGAATCATGAACCAGATCTTACTCCCATAGAAAAATCGACTGAGACTGTAGCTAAAGTGCTAAAAAAAGGCGATATTGTTATTTATGAATCTACGGTTTATCCTGGTGTTACAGAAGAGATTTGTGTGCCTATTTTAGAAGATGGAAGTGGATTGAAATTTAATAACGAGTTCTTTTGTGGTTACTCTCCTGAGAGAATTAACCCAGGGGATAAAAACCATACTGTTACAAAAATTTTAAAAATTACTTCAGGTTCAACTCCAGAGATAGCAAAAGTTGTCGATGAACTCTATAAGTCAATCATCACAGCAGGAACGCATCTAGCTCCGACAATCAAGGTCGCAGAGGCTGCAAAAGTGATTGAAAATACGCAAAGAGATGTAAATATTGCACTTATGAATGAGTTTGCTATGATATTTGATACAATGCAGATAGAGACAAATGCAGTACTTGAAGCAGCAGCAACGAAATGGAACTTTATTAAACTTACTCCTGGACTTGTTGGTGGACATTGTATAGGGGTTGATCCATACTATCTTACACACAAGGCACAATCACTAGGATACACCCCAAGCCTTATTTTAGGTGCTCGAGATATTAATAACAGTATGAGTAAGTTAATTGCAGATAAAACGATAAAGTATATGATTAAGGCAGATAAAAAGCTTAATGGTGCAAAAGTATTAGTACTTGGTGTGACATTTAAAGAAAACTGTCCAGATATGCGCAATACAAAAGTTGTTGATATTATCTCTGAACTGCAGGAGTATGAGTGTGATGTAGAACTTTATGATTACTGGGTAAGTGATGTTGATAAAGAGAGTCGAAATTTGCCTTTTATAGAGAAATTGTCATATAATTCAAATAGATATGATGCTATTGTAGTAGCTGTAGGGCATAATAAATTTAAAGCGATGACTCAAGAAGAGTATGCTGGATTTTCAAATGGCGAGCCTATTATTATAGATGTAAAAGGAATAGTAGAAAAACCTACATGGAGATTATAAAAAAGTGAGAAATCCTTTACTTGTTTTATTACTATTACCACTATTCCTTTTTGCTTCAAAGCCACACTTACTACTACTTAATGTTTATAAAGATCAAAACATTAGTGGCTGGGTTATGAGTGAAAAACTTGATGGTATTAGAGCTTATTGGGATGGAAAACATCTTATAAGCCGTAGTGGAAAAATAATTCATGCACCAAAATGGTTTACAAAAGATTATCCACCTTTTGAGATAGATGGAGAGTTATGGACAAAAAGAGGTGATTTTGATCATATCTCTTCCATAGTTCGAGATAAAGTAGC
>JALSWC010000158.1 GCA_027060825.1 Sulfurimonas sp. | reverse complement strand
TTCTTCCATTTGAATTGGTGCTTCCACTCCACTTTCTCCTGCAAGTTTGGCAATGATTCTATAAAACGAATTTAAATTTGTTTTGATAATATTAAAATCTGAAGTGGTATTGATGATGCTAAGAACTTCAAAAGCATCTTCTATACGAAGATTAGCTGCCACACCTTTGAGTTTATGTGAAAGATTTTTAAGATTGTCCAAATCACCATCTTCTAATGAGGAGTAGAGTTGAACTTTGAAATCTTTCGCTTGACCAATAAAGTCTTGAATAAATTCTTCAATTAAATCTAGAGGGAGACCAAGCTCTTTACAGGCTACTTCAGGATCATAAATATAGGCATTGTCAAATTGTTCCTCCTCCTCTTCTTCTTCTTTCTTGAAGAGTTCTGTTTGTGTCATTTGCATCTCTACTACAGGAGCTACCTCCTGCAATTTCTCTTCGTGCATGTCAAAGTCGAGATCAATATCAAGTTTTATATCTAAATTATCATCATTGTCCACTTTTATTATTTGTGGCTTAGATGGTATTTCAATATCATGAGGTGTTTCTTGAGTTTCTTGAGTACTTAGTGGTTTAGGTACTACTGAGGGACGCTGTGCAAGAGCATCATGGATTTTGTTCACTTCTGTTTCAGTTAAAGCTCTAAGATTATGGAGATGAATAAAATAGGCTTTTTCTTGTGGATTATCCGTAAGATAAGCATGGTCAAGGACAAGGTTCGCTGCAAAATTTTTATTATTAGCATGGATAATGACTTTTTGTATTTCAGAACCATCTGCACATTCGACAAAATCAATCCAATGTACATGTTGGAAGTTGTGTATATGACCAGGTGTTTTTACAAATAAGTCTGCAAAATCAGTTACATCACTCCTGAGTGATAAAAAGTTATCATATCCGAGTAATTGAAGTTCTGTAGCATCTATTCCCATAAACTCTTTTTGAAAGTTATAAATTAACACTATTGCCCCTTATTCCTGCATCTTTAGCATTTTCTGATAGATTTTTTCATTGTCTTGAATATCTTTTTTAGAGGCAACTTTTTTTGCGGCGATATAACCTATGATAGTATCGTTATCGTCTTTTATAGGTAAAATTTCAGCATTTACCCAATAATATGAACCATCTTTTCTAAGATTCTTAATCAAACCATTCCAAACTTGTCCACCATGAATATTTTCCCACATTTTTTTAAAGACCTCTTTTGGCATATCGGGATGTCGTATAATATTATGGGATTTATCAATGAGTTCTTCTCTCTCATAACCAGACGCTTTAATAAATGCTCTATTCGCATAAGTAATGACGCCGTTTAAATCTGTTTGGCTGATAATTACATTATCATCGAAAAAGTACTCTTGATCTTTTGGTATAACATTATCATTCATAAAAAAAACCTTATAATTAGATGGATTATTAATCTACCATAAATATACCATAAATCTATAAAAAAAAACTTATTTATAAATATTTTTGATGCTTTTTGCATCTTTTGTATTTAAAAGAGAAGAAATTTCATCTTCTGTAACATTTTTAAGTGCTTCAAAAGTTCCAAAATGGTTTAAAAGCTTTTTCACTTTTGCTGGTGAAATTCCATTTAAGTTGAGCAGTTTACTCTCTTGATCGAGTTTGAGCTTGGTTTTTTTATGAAAAGTAATAGCTGCTCTGTGTGATTCATCTCGTAAATTTTGGATGAATTGCAATCTTTTGTCACTATTTTTGAGTCGAAAAGCTTCCTCTCTTGTGTAGATAATATCATTTGCTTTTCCTTTGGCACGATGTGCCTTTGCATCAACTTTCTCTTTAGAAATAGCAATTACATCTAAAAAAACGCCATTTGATTCTAAAATTTCTAAAGCAAGTTTAAGAAGCGTTGCTCCACCATCTAATATCCATAAATCTGGTGGAGAACTTTTAGCAAAACTTGCAACGCGACGAGAGAGCGTTTCTCGCATTTGTGCATATTCATCTTTTGCTTTTAAGTGATAAGTTCTATAGGACTTTTTATCAAATTTGCCATTTTCATAGACAATCATAGCACCAACAGTAGCGACTCCTGCCATATGAGAGTTATCAAAGGTCTCAATTCTTAGAGGAAGTTTTTCTAAATGGCATAAATTTTGAATATCTTCTAAAATCTTAGTATTATATATGTTTGTTGCTCTTGAGAGTAACTCCATTGCATTTAGTTTTGCAAGCGTAATTAAATCTTTTTTCTTTCCCCTTTGTGGCATAGATAGCGAGGCTTTTTTTTCAAATATTTTGCTTAAATATGCTTCTATAAGTCTTATATCATCAAATATATCGGCAACCAAAATAGGTGCAATAATAGGAGGCTTTTCCTCCTTATAAAAATCAATTAAGGCATGAGAGTAGGCTTCATTGAGATTAAAATCTTCATTGAAATTTATATAGTTATGTGTAGAAGATATAATCTTACCATGACGCATAAATATACGCACAACAACGGCACGATTTTGCAACTCTTTTATAACAAAAATATCATAATTTTCATCTGATGCAAAATCTATGTTACTTTTAATTTCTGAACGCCCAATTCTCTCTATTCTATCTCTGAGTTCACCTGCCTCTTCAAAACGCAACTCCTCAGCGTAAAAGCTCATTTTTTCTTTGAGTTTTTTTGTTAAAAATGTTTTGTTCTTAATGAGTTTTGTAGCTAAATCAATCTCTTTTTGATAACGCTCTTTTGAAATTGGAAGTTCACACGGACCTAAGCATTTTTCTATTTGATAGTATAAACAGAGTTTTTTTGATTTTAGGCATCCTTTTTTTTGTACAAGTTTGCAAATGTCATAGATGGAGTTTAAAATATCTCTCGCCCCAATAGAATATGGACCAAAATATGTAATGTTTTTACTCTTTATAATTTTTCGTGTTATCTCAAAACGGGGATACTTTTGAGCGTTGTCAATGTAAATATAGGGGTAAGTTTTATCATCTCTTAAAAGTATATTGTACTTTGGATTGAGTTGTTTTATAAGTGAATTTTCAAGGATGAGTGCATCATGCTCCGAGTTTACAACGATGTAATTTATGGAGACGGTTTGTTTTATCATCTTTTTTATTCGCATAGAAAGATTTGCATTTGCATCGAGTTCTGGTGTGAATTTCCAATAACTTTTCACTCTGTTTGCAAGATTTTTTGCTTTGCCAACATATAAAAGACGACCATTTTTGTCAAAGTATTGGTAAATTCCAGCAGAAGAGGGGAGCTGTTTAATCGTCTCTAACAGTTGCATTTTTCTCTTTTATAATGTTTTGAATAGACTCTACAAGCGATTTTAATTCTTGGTTATGAATGTTTATTTTAAACTCTCCACTTGAACGCTCTGGATATATTTGGGGTTCTTTTTCTTCTATTTGAAATATTTTTGTAGGTGTATGTGATACAAATGCTTTAATATCTTGGAGATTTTCTGCTTGACACTCTTCAGGATTACAGAACTTTAAAGCACTTTTAATGCTTTGTATATTATTATCAAACTCTTGTTTACCACCTGGATGGTTGAGAACAAAGAAAAGTGTGCTATTTTTGATGTATGCAAACTTGACCATTCTTTGTAAAGGTGGTGAAAATAATGACTGTATCCTAGCGATGCACTTATAGTGCGAAAGATTAGAAAACTGAGGTTTATTTTGAAGAGAATTAAGAATATCACTAACATTTTTCATCTGTTAATTATAGCAGGCTTTTTCTTAGGTTTGAGTGGATGTGGCTATAAAGCCAATCCATATTATGAAAAAGATAATAATTTTAGTGATAAAAATGTAAAATTTATAATTGAGAAAAAAGAGTTACACAAAGAAAATAATGAGAGTTGCAACTAATGATGAAATATGATGTAATAATAATAGGTGCAGGTGTGGCAGGGCTTTATGCCGCTATGAATTTGCCAAAAGATAAGAAAGTTTTGCTTATTAATAAGCGTGAAACTTTTAAGTGCAATACTTTTTATGCACAAGGTGGTGTGGCTCTTGCTCGTGATAAAGCAGATATTCCTTTTCATATAAAAGATACACTTGAAGCAGGGGCAGGCTTATGCGACACGGATGCTGTAAATGTTTTAAGTGAAAATTCACGCAAGGCTATTGATGATTTAATAGCACACGGATTTGAATTTGATAGAGATGAAAATGATAAACTTCTCTATACAAAAGAGGCAGCACACTCATGTGAGCGTATTTTACATGCTGGTGGTGATGCAACTGGACGATATTTACACTACTTTTTGCTTCAACAAAACACGCATGCTATGCTTGGTGATGCAAGAGTTGTTGATTTACTCATTAAAGATGGTGAGTGTTATGGCGTAACTCTGCTAGAGCATAGAGAGAGACGAAATATTTATGCTAAAAATGTCATTATAGCGAGTGGTGGTGTTGGTTCTCTTTTTGAGTACCATACCAATGCACCTTGCATTAGTGCAGATATGCAGGGACTTTGTGTGATGAAAGGTATAGCCCTTGATAGAATGGAGATGTTACAATTTCACCCAACTGTCTTTGTAAACTCTACAAATGCACAAAAAATGTTGCTTACAGAGGCACTTCGTGGTGAGGGTGCGACAATGGAAGATGAAAATGGTAGAAGATTTTTGTTTGATTATGATGAGAGAGGAGAGCTTGCTTCTCGTGATATTGTTTCAAAAGCTATGTATAACTACAGTCGTAAAACAGGATTGAAAATATATTTGAATTTTGAAAATTTCGATGAAGAGTATTTTGCACACCGTTTTCCAAATATCTATAAAAATTTACGAAGCTTAGGCTACAAAGTACCACAACAGCGAGTGCCAATTTCCCCTGCGTTTCACTATGCCATTGGTGGTATAAAAACAGATTTGGATGCAAAAGTGCCGAGTGTAAAAAATTTATATGCTGTTGGTGAAGTTGCATCTACAAGAGTGCATGGTGCAAATCGTCTTGCTTCGAACTCTTTGCTTGAGGGGATGGTTTTTGCAAAAAGAGCGACTGATGATATTATGAAACATATTAATGAACCAAAAGAAGATGTACATTTCGGACTTGAAGATGAGGTGATGAGTCTAAAAAATGATAAAAACATAAAAAATCAGTTGCGTCATGTAATGTGGGAGAATGTCTCTATAGTGAGGACAAAACGAGGATTAAATGATGCTTTAGAGACAATTAATGCTCTTTTAAATGAAAATATTGGTAAACTACTCAAATTTCGTTTACTAACTGCAAAAGAGATAGTAACATCGGCATTAAAACGGAGTGAATCAATAGGGGTTCACACAATACAAGAGGAGAAATAATGGAACACGTAGCAATTAATCTTGCAACAACATGGGTAGGCTGGCTAAGTTTAGCAGTCTTTGTAATAGCGTACTATTTTATAGCTACAGAGGAGAAGTATGAGATAAATAAGGCAAAACCATCACTTTTTGCTGGGACATTTATGTTTATGCTTATTGGGATTTACTATGCCATAAATGGACTTGATCCAATGCCTCTGCATAAAGAGCTTGAGAGGTTGATTTTAGAAATTTCTGAAATATTCTTCTTCCTTTTAGTGGCTATGACTTTCATTGAAACACTTCTTGAGCGTGGTGTTTTTGACTTAATGAAGTATAAACTTGTTTCAAAAGGTTACACATATAAAAAGCTTTTTTGGCTCACAGGTCTTTTAGCATTTTTTATCTCTCCTGTTGCAGACAACTTAACAACAGCACTTATTTTATCAACGGTTCTTTTTACAATTGATAGAAAAAATATTGCATTTTTAGTTCCAGGGGCTATAAATATTGTTGTAGCTGCAAATGCAGGTGGAGCGTGGTCTCCATTTGGTGATATTACAACTCTTATGTCATGGACTGCAGATAAGGGTGAATTTGTAGATTTTCTTTACCTCTTTCCAGCTTCAGTGCTTGGATGGGGTGTGACAGCATTTTTACTTAGCCTCTCAGTTCCTTCTGGTCAGCCTCCTTTTGATGCTTCAACTGAGAAAAAACCTGTTGTTTTAGATGGTGGTATGACTGTTGCCTATTTAGGTGTAGCTACTATTGTTATGGCAGTTTTAGCACATGCATTTTTCCATTTTCCAGCAATGTGGGGCATGATGTTTGGACTTGCAATTTTAAAACTCTACTCATTCCAGTTAAAAAGAAAAGGTGCAGATTCATTTAATATCTATGTAAATATGGAAAAAGTAGAAAATGATACACTTCTCTTCTTCTTCGGTATTCTTGCAGCAGTTGGTGCATTACACTTTTTAGGCTTTTTAGAGTATGTTCATGATGTTTATGCCATGGCAGGAGCAACAACTTCAAATATTGGTGTAGGGTTTCTCTCAGCAGTTATAGATAATGTTCCTGTTATGAGTGCCATTTTAAAATCATCTCCATCTATGGATACAGCACAATGGATGTTGGTAACTATGACAGCAGGTATTGGTGGCAGTCTTATTAGTTTTGGTTCTGCTGCTGGTGTAGGTGTTATGGGTAAAATGCGTGGTATTTATACTTTTGGTTCTCATATGAAACACTCATGGACAGTTTTGGCTGGATACTTCGTTTCAATTGCTATTTGGTATGTTCAATTTGAAATTTTAGGACTTTACTAAAATTTTTTATTTTTAAATGCACTCTTTGAGTGTATTTATCTCATTCGTAAATCAAATATTAATCTAATTTATAGTATTCTTTCTCATTAATTATCATATTTTAAAAAGGCATTTCAAATGACAAATGTTAGTATTATCGTCCTCGATTTTGGTTCTCAATATACACAACTAATCGCTCGTCGTCTGCGTGAAGATAAAATTTACTGTGAAATTCTTCCTTACCATACTAAAGTAGAAGATATAAAAGCAAAAAATCCTAAAGGGATTATTCTTTCAGGTGGTCCTTCTTCTGTTTATAATAAAGATGCCTATGAAGTAGATAAAGGGGTTTACTCTATGGGTATTCCTGTTCTTGGTATCTGCTATGGTATGCAGAGAATTGCTGTTGATTTTGGTGGGAGTGTTATTCGTTCTGATCATCATGAATATGGAAAAGCAGAGCTTGAATTAGTAGGTTATCCTGATGCTGTTTCTCCACTTTTTCAAGAGTGTGACAATGATAGAATTGTATGGATGAGTCACTCAGATAGAGTTGAGACACTTCCTAAAGGTTTTAAAGTAATTGCAACTTCAAATAACTCTCCGTATGCAGCGATTGCAAATGATGAAAAACGCGTTTATGCGATGCAATTTCATCCAGAGGTACAACACTCAGAAGAGGGGTATCTGATGCTTCGTAATTTTGCAAAAAATATTTGTGGTGTAACTGAGAAGTGGAAAATGGAACACTTCTTAAAACAACAAATTGAATCTATTAGAGAACGCGTTGGTGATGGTAAAGTGCTTTGTGGACTTAGTGGTGGGGTTGATAGCTCTGTTGTTGCAGCTATGCTTTATGAAGCAATTGGTAAACAACTTGTGCCTGTATTTGTAGATAATGGACTTTTACGAAAAGGGGAGAGAGAAGAGGTTGAGCAAGTCTTTAAAATTAACCTTAAAGTGCCTTTGGTTGTTATTGATGCGAGAGAGAGTTTCCTCTCAAAACTTGCAGGCGTGAGCGACCCTGAGAAAAAGCGTAAAATCATTGGACATACTTTTATAGAAGAGTTTGAAAAAGAGGCGAAAAAACATGATGGTATTAAATTTTTAGCACAAGGAACGCTTTATCCTGATGTTATTGAGTCTATCTCTGTAAATGGTCCCTCTGAAGTTATTAAATCTCATCACAATGTTGGTGGACTTCCTGATTGGATGGATTTTGAGCTTATTGAGCCTTTGCGTGAACTTTTTAAAGATGAAGTGCGTAAAATAGGGCTTGAACTGGGTCTTCCAGAATCTATGGTAAATCGTCACCCATTCCCTGGACCAGGACTTGCAATTCGCATCATGGGAGATGTAAATCCTGCTGATTTAGATTTGCTTCGTGAAGCAGATGTGATTTTACTTGATGAACTAAAAGTAAGTGGATATTATGCAAAAACATGGCAAGCATTTGCAGTTTTACTTAATGTAAAATCTGTAGGTGTTATGGGCGATAATCGTACTTATGACAATACAGTATGTGTGCGTGTTGTTGAAGCAGTTGATGGAATGACAGCAACATTTGCACATCTTCCACATGATTTGCTTGAGCGAATTTCGAGAAGAATTATTAATGAAGTGGATGGTATTAATCGTGTAGTTTATGATATATCTAGTAAGCCACCAGCAACAATAGAGTGGGAATAAATTGAGAAAAATTTTGGTTCATCTTGAAATGATTGAGGTATCAGCATAGTTTACTATGCTTCAACCTCAAAACATTCCAATCTAAATCAAACTTTTTACAATTTACATTTTTAAAGAAAAATTGAATTTTATGACTAATAATAGACCAGTTTACCTCTTTTCCATATCCTCTCATCCTGATGCAGTGAGTGTCAACTCTCTCTCTATCACTTTTTTACAACCTCACATTGATTTTTCAAAATATGATGCTTTTATTATTACTTCCAAACAAGCATCAAAGGCATTAGAGCAGTACCAAACGCACTCGTTTCAAAATATTCCTGCACTCTGCATTTCAAAGGCAAGTGCTAAAAGTTATGAGGCTATTGGTGGAAGGGTTTTAGATATTGGTGGTGGATATGGCGATAATTTGGTACAAAAAATAAAAAACTATCCTAAAAATATGCGATGGCTCTATTTGAGGGCAAAAATTGTAGCATCTGATTTTGTGCTAGCGTGTAAAAAAGAGGGATATACAATAGATGAAGTTATTTTATATGAAAGTAGTTGTTCCAAAGATATTTTAAATATTACAGTAAATGAAGATGCAGTACTTATTTTTACCTCTCCCTCCAGTTTAGAGTGCTTTTTACAAACACATATTCTTTCTCAATGCAATATTATTATTGTTATAGGGACAACAACAGCAAAGGCAGTTCCTAAAGAGTTTGAATATCATATAAGTGAAAAGACTACCATTGAAAGTTGTATAGAATTGGCAAAAAGATTTTAAAATAAATCAAGCATCTTTTGAGTATAATACCATTATCTGAGTAGTGCGTGTCAACACATCAATGCGGGTTCTACATATTCAAACTGTGAATTAGTAAGGTTGCCGTGTGTCGATGATTTCGCTTGAGGTATGTTCACTCTGCCGATGAAACTGTCGCCGTTAGGTAATCTTCTCTTCACCCAAATTCGGCTTTTAGAACCAAGCCAATCGTGTGACGGCTACTTGGATACTTCTTTTGAAAAGTTTACTTGCTCCATTATGGTGGATTGAGTAAACTTTTTATTTTATCTGGAGAATTTATGAAAATATTAATTTTAGGAAGTGGTGGTAGAGAGTACTCTATTGGCCGTGCTATTAAAAATGAGCAAGAGGAACATGAACTCTTCTTTCAACCAGGAAATGGTGCTACAAATGATTTAGGTACAAATATTGATATTAAAGATTATCACGAACTTGCTACTTTTGCAAAAGAAAATAGTATTGATTTAACTATTGTTGGTCCTGAAGCACCTCTGGTAGATGGTGTGGTAGATATTTTCAAGGCAGAGGGCTTGACAATTTTTGGACCATCTAAAGAGGCAGCACAACTTGAGGGTTCAAAAGTTTATATGAAAAACTTTTTGGCAAAATATAATATTCCAACTGCAAAATATATTGAGAGTGATTCTATTGAAGATTTATTCAAATTTACCAATAGCTTAAGCACTCCAATAGTTGTAAAAGCTGATGGACTTTGTGGTGGAAAGGGTGTTATTATTGCTCAATCACACGATGAAGCAAAAAAAGCCATTTCTGAAATGTTAAGTGGTAAAAGCTTTGGTGATGCTGGTAAAAAAGTGATTGTTGAAGAGTTTTTAGATGGTTACGAACTCTCTATGTTTGCTGTATGTGATGGAAAAGATTATATTTTACTTCCTGCTGCTCAAGATCATAAACGCATTGGTGATGGCGATACAGGACCAAATACTGGTGGAATGGGAGCGTATGCACCAACGCCTCTTGTAGATGAAGCACTTTATCAAAAAGTGCGTGAGCGAATTATTCGTCCTACTCTTGATGGTATGCAAAAAGAGGGTGCGCCGTTTGAGGGTGTACTTTTTATTGGGATTATGGTTGTCAATGGTGAGCCTATAACTTTAGAATTTAATGTTCGTTTTGGTGACCCTGAGTGTGAAATTTTGATGCCACTTATGACATCTTCTGTTTCGGATATGTTCTATAAAGCGGCTACAAATCATTTAGCAGATATAAAAGTAGAGTTTTCAAACCAGTATGCTGTTGGTGTTGTGATGGCGAGTGAAAATTATCCGTATGGCTCTTCAACGCCTGCTGAAATTATTTTAGATGATGTAAAACATGCAGAGATTGCAGAAAATACTCATATCTCTTTTGCCGGAGTAACGCTTGAAGATGAAAAACTTTATGCAACAGGTGGACGCGTTTTAGTCTGTATTGGCTTAGGTGATAGTATTAAACAAGCACGAGATAGAGCCTATTTACGATGTGGTCAAGTCCATTTTGCAGGGAAAAAACTTCGCACAGATATTGCTTACCAAGCACTTTAGGAAATAGATAACTTTGAATGAAAATATAGAGAATTTACTCCATCGTGAGAATTTAACGCTAGCATCTATACAAAAGAGGGCTTTGGCATTTTTTATAGATGAAATACTACTCTCTTTTTTATTGATTATTGCAATGTCTGATGCTTTTTCAAATGCTAAAACTATGCAAGATATGATTATGCTAACAAACAGTTATCTTTTTGAATATTTACTCATGAAAATAGTTTATCAGACATTTTTTGTAATGCAATATGGTGCGACACTTGGAAAGTTAGCCGTTAAAATAAGAGTAATAGAAATAGCGACTTTGGCAAATCCAACTTTTGCAGTCTCTTTGAATCGTGCTATTTTTAGAGTAATAAGCGAAATGCTATTTTATCTTGGTTTTTTATGGGGAGTGATGAATCCTACTCGTCAAACATGGCATGATAAAACTGCAAAAACTTTGGTAGTAAATGCTTAAATTTCTTCTTCTATTTCTTATCTTTTTTTTATCTTGTGTAAACGCAGATGATAAAGTAGTGATTTACGCTACAAAACTTAGTAGTAAAAACGGTATGATAGAAGCAAGTGGAGGGGTAAGTGTTTCTTATAAAGACTATCTTTTAACAGCAAAGCGAGCAACTTACAATCGTAAAACAGGAGATTTAGAACTTTTTGATAATATTCGTGTTGATGATAAGGGCAGATATAAAATTCTAGGAAATTATGCAAAATTAAATATTGCTAAAAAAGAGAAAAGTTTTCATCCTTTTTATATGCTTGACAATAAATCACAAGTTTGGATGAGTGCAAATAAAGGAGAGAGTAAAAATGAAAACATTAAAATCTCTTCTGGTGTTGTAAGTGGCTGTAACCCTATAAATCCACTTTGGACAATGGAATTTAGTTCATCTGATTATAATGCTCAAACAAAATGGGTGAATTTATATAATGCAAGACTCTATATTTATGATATTCCTCTATTTTATACACCCTATTTTGGATACTCTTTAGATACTACAAGACGCACAGGTTTGCTTACTCCATCTTTTGGACTTTCTAGTTCTGAAGGACTTTATTTTCAACAACCTCTTTATATTGCTGAACAAAATTGGTGGGACTTAGAATTATTACCACAAATAAGGACAGAGAGAGGGGCTGGAATTTATGAAAATTTTCGTTTTGTAGATTCTCCAACATCTGGAGGTGAATTTGATGCAGGTTATTTCAAAGAAAAAGATAAATATTTTCAAGAAAATAATTTACGCAATCAGTCACATTTTGGATTTCATTTTAAATATAAAAATAACGATTTTCTTAGTCAATGGTTTCATAAAAATTATGAAGGTCAGTCTGGACTATATATGAATTTAAATACTATGAATGATGTTGATTATATTAACCTTAAATCAAATAAATCAAATAATCAAACAACATCTTCACTTGTTCTCTCTCGAATAAATCTCTTTTACAATACAAATGAGAACTATTTTGGTACATATTTGAAGTATTATGAAAATTTAGCAGATTCATCAAATGATAAGACTCTACAAAAACTTCCTACACTGCATTACCATTACTATTTAAATACATTATTAAAAAATCATCTACTTTATTCATTGGATGCACAAACGACTAATGTTTATAGAAAAGAGGGTAAGAAAGTTGTCCAAACGGATATTAATCTTCCTATAACATTGCAAACTTCACTTTTTGATGAGTATCTTAATTTGTCCTATCGAGCAAATCTTTATCTGCAACATTCAAGTTTTTCTGGAACACCTATAACGGCTTCTCAAAATTCTATATATAAAACAGGTTATTTTGCAAGAAATTACCATACGCTCTCTGCCTCAACACAATTAACAAAAAGATATAAAAAATATACGCATGTTATTGGAATGGCTATGAGTTATAATCAATCATCTTGGGAAACAAAAACTGGATATTATAAAGATGTTGCTAATTATTGCTCTAAGCCTGAAAATCAAGCTGATGCAGAGTGTGAATTTTATAATTTAAGTGACATAGAAAATGCTGCTAAAATTGACTTTACGCAGTATCTTTATGATGATAAACAAAAGGAGATATTTTACCAGAGACTCTCACAAAGAATTTCATACTCAAATTCTCAACAAAGATATGGAGAGTTAGAAAATGAGTTAGATCTCACAGTGAATAATCACTTTTCAATCTATAACAATATGTTTTATAATTATGATAAAAATAGATTTTCAAAGATATTTAATAAAATTAGTGTGCATAATTCTGGTTTAACATTCTCTGCTTCACATCTATTTAAAGATGATTTATCAACAAAAGTAAATTCTAAAAGATATACAAGTTATTTAACGACATCTCTTAATTATGTTTATTCATCGCACTACTCTTATAACGCAAGTTATGCTTATGATTTACAAACAAAAAAGAAAAAAAGTGCTTCAATTGGTTTTATGTATAAGAAAAGATGTTGGGATTTTGGGATAAAATATACTGAAAACAATAGACCTATTCTGACAAATAATCCAACAAGTAAGTCATCTGTGTATGATAAATATATCTATTTTACAGTAGTTTTAAAACCATTTATGAAACCTCGTGCGAATAACTCCTTGCTTTCATACAAATTAGCGAACTAAAGGGGATAATAATAGTATGAAAAAGATATAATTGTTCAGAACTTTTAGGAATCAAAATTAATAGAGGAAAATAGATGAAATATGATGTGAAATTAGAATTAGAAAACAAAACGGAAGAGTACTCTTTTGGATATGTTGCAAAACAGGCAAATGGAGCAGCATGGCTAAAATCTGGTAAAACAGTAATACTTGCAACAGTTGTTATAGATGAAACAGAGATTGTAAAAGATGACTTTTTGCCACTTACTGTGCAGTATATAGAAAAAACATACGCTGCTGGTAAAATACCTGGTGGTTTTTTTAAGCGTGAAACAAAGCCAAGTGATTTTGAAACTTTAACTTCACGAATTGTTGACAGATCTCTGCGTCCACTTTTTCCAAAAGGTTTTGGACATCCTACGCAGGTTACAATTATGGTCTTTAGTGCTGATGCTGATTCAGATATGCAGGTACTTGCACTCAATGCTGCTTCAGCTGCACTGTTTACTTCAGATATCAATATTAATACAAGTGTGAGTGCTATTCGTGCTGCTAAAATTGATGGTGAAATAGTGCTTAATCCTAGTTTAAGTGATTTGAAAAACTCTACACTTGACTTGTATCTCTCTGGTACAAAAAGTGATTTACTTATGATTGAAATGCGTTCAATTGGGAGTGAAAAAATTGATGTAGAAGAGACTTATGAACCAATGATAGACCCTATTATGGACCCAGGTCTTGGCACAATTGTTCTTGATACACATGTCTCAAATGCAATGAGTGAAGATGAACTTATAGAAGTATTTGCAAAAACAGAAAAAGCTCTTTTTGCTGCAAATACAGAATATGAACTCTCTTTTGGCGTGCATCAAAAAGAGTTACAGCCACTTGATTTAAAAGAAGATGCTTTGAATGAAGCAATGCTTTTGTTTGTAACAGACAATCATATGCAAGACATCGATGCAGCCATAAAACAGATGGCGAAATCTGAACGATCAATAGCATTACGAAATTTACGAAAGAAAATTTTAGAAAAAAATAGTGAATGGGATGAATTAGAACTTAAAGCTGCCATTGAATCGGTAAAAAGAGAAAGAGTTCGTGCGCAAATATTAGAAGATAAAATACGAGCTGATGGGCGTGCTTTAAATGAAGTACGACCAATTACAATAGATACAAATGTACTTCCAAATGCACACTCTTCATGTATTTTTACTCGTGGTCAGACACAAGCGTTGGTTGCACTTACAATGGGTGGAGCAAAAGATGCACAGATGTTTGAATCACTCACAGATAGTGGTACTCAAAACGAAAACTTTATGGTACATTACAATTTTCCAGGTTTTTCAGTGGGCGAAGCATCTCCTGTTATGGGAACAAAAAGACGAGAGCTAGGTCATGGAAACCTTGCAAAGCGTGCTTTAGAACCTGTTATTCATCTTGATGGACAAACAGTGCGTTTAGTGTCTGAAATTTTAGAATCAAATGGTTCATCTTCTATGGCTACAGTATGTGGTGGATATATGGCACTAAAAGCTGCAGAAATTGAGACAAGTGATACTATTGCCGGTATTGCTATGGGAATGGTAAGTCGTGAAAATGAATATGCAATTCTTTCAGATATTATGGGGCTTGAAGACCATGATGGAGATATGGACTTTAAAGTAACTGGTTCTAAAGATGGAATTACTGCTATGCAGATGGATATTAAACTTGGTGGTATTAGTTTAGATATTTTAAAAGAGGCACTTTATCAAGCAAAAGAGGGGCGTTCTCACATTATTGACATTATGCTAGAAGCAGAGAAAACAATTGAATATAATGATGGTGTTCTTCCTGCAACAGAGTTCTTTCACATTGATCCAGGATTTATTGGTGACATTATAGGACAAGCTGGAAAAACTATTCGTGAGATTATTGAAAAATTTGAAGTTGCCATAGATATTGATAAAAAAGATGGTAAAGTGAAAATTACTGGTAAAAATAAAAGTGGTGTGCAGGGTGCAAAAGAGCATATTCATGGAATTGTAAATGCTCCTAAAAAAGAGAAAATAAAATATGAAGTAGGTCAAAAATATGAGGGTATTGTTAAACGCATTGTTGATTTTGGTGCCTTTGTAGAGCTTCCTGATGGAACAGATGGACTACTTCATATCTCCAAAATTTCTAAAGAGAGAGTACAAAATGTCTCTGATGTTTTAAAAGAGGGACAAAAAGTTACAGTAGAAATATTGGAATTTAAGGGAAATAAAATATCTTTAGGTCTTGCATAAGGCTTAATTTAGTAAAAGTTCTATATAATTCGGCTATCAATTTTTAGTAGGGAAATCTGGGCATTTATGTTTAGGTTGCTTCATCGTTGATGGGGTTACGCTATCCGAACGAATTGTAATTATTTTAAGGAAACATTATGAAAAAAATTCTTTTTCTTTTAGTAGCTCTTTCAGCTGCTGCATTCGCTAACGATGGTGATGTTGCGAACCAAACAATCAAAGCTTACTCTATGATAGCTGCTGGTGTTGGTCTTGGTTTAGCTGCATTAGGTGGAGCTATTGGTATGGGTCATACTGCTGCTGCAACTATCGCTGGTACTGCTAGAAATCCGGGTCTTGGTGCTAAACTTATGACTACAATGTTCATCGCTCTTGCAATGATCGAAGCACAAGTTATTTATGCACTAGTAATTGCGTTAATCGCACTTTATGCTAACCCTTACTTAGGTTAATCGTTTAACGATAAAATTAAGTAAACCTCTGTTCAACTCTTTTTGAGTTGGACATTTTATACCACTTTTTATATGCGCAGGTGGTGGAACGGTAGACACGCAACGTTGAGGTCGTTGTGCCTTAGGGTGTGGGGGTTCAAATCCCCCTCTGCGCACCATACATTTTATTAAATTTCACTATTTTTCCAAGCTAAAATTGCTTCATTTAAACTCTCAAAACCACTTTCATGACCTATAATAAATATTTCATCAAAAATGTAACAAGTTACTCGTGTATTTGGTTCCAATAAGAAGACTGCGTACTCATTTTCTTCATTATAATCAGTAGATAATACTCGCATTGTATCAATAATATCCCCTACTTGAGGGACTGCGTCATACTCTACCCCAACTAATTTTTTCCCATCACTACTATATATAGCCATTTTTAACCTCTATTTTTAGTATAATAATGGTAGGATTATACATTAATATTAGTAATGAAGGTATGAAATGAACATTGCAAAAAATATAACTGAGTTGGTTGGTAATACGCCATTAGTAAGATTAAACACTCCCTCTACGCTTAGTGGAGCTACTATTTTAGGAAAATGTGAGTTTATGAACCCTACAAGTTCTGTAAAAGATAGAATAGGGTTTAATATGATTAGACGAGGAGTAGAATCAGGGTTGATTCAATCCAATACTACAATAATAGAACCTACAAGTGGGAATACGGGAATAGCACTGGCAGCAAATTGTGCTGCACAAAACTTGAAACTTATTTTGACTATGCCTGATTCTATGAGTATAGAGAGACGAAATTTGTTAAAAGCATTTGGTGCAGAGCTTGTGCTTACTCCTGCGGCAAAAGGGATGAATGGAGCAATTGCAAAAGCAGAAGAACTTCAAAAAGAGA
>JALSWC010000157.1 GCA_027060825.1 Sulfurimonas sp. | reverse complement strand
GCTCTTTTATCTTTTTTTGAAGTGCATCCGAACTCAAACCATTACTATTTCGTACAGCATCGTAAAATTCAGCTACACTCAGATGGTTTCTCTGTGCCAGTTGCCTAATGTCAGCATACACTTCATCACTTGTAACAGTGATATTTCTCTTTTTTATCTCTAATGCTTCAAGCTTTTTACGAATGAGCAATTTAGAAACTTGTTTCGCATCTAAATGTGTTTGAGCCATTGTCTTTTCTATATCCAAAAGCGTTATTGCCTTCTCGTTTACAACGATGGCAACTCCATCATAAATTTTTGCACTTAGTAAGCTTGTTATAAGTAGGAGCAGTAATATTTTATACATCTCTATCCATTTTTTAATTTAAGTGTATTTTACCAACCTTTAACCAACATTTGCCTAAAATTCTATTAATAGACTTCTTTTATAGCCTAGATATATTTAGGTTATAAAAGAAGTCTAATTATAATTTTAAAGGTATATCATGGTTATTACTCGTTTTGCTCCAAGCCCTACTGGCTATTTACACATCGGTGGTCTTCGTACTGCACTCTTTTCATATCTCTGGGCGAAAAAAAATGGCGGAAAATTTGTTCTTCGCATTGAAGATACTGATAAGGCAAGAAATTCTGATGAGGCGACTCAAGCGATTTTAGAGGCATTTGCATGGCTCGGACTTGAGGCAGATGGAGAAATTACTTACCAAAGTAAACGAAGCGACATCTATGCAAAATACATTAAGCAACTTCTTGATGAGGGAAAAGCGTATAAATGCTATATGTCAAGAGAGGAGTTAGATGCACTCCGTGAAACGCAAATGGCTAATAAAGAGCGTACAAAATATGATGGACGCTATCGTGATTTTGAGGGAACTCCTCCTGAGGGTGTAGAGCCTGTTATTCGTATAAAAGCACCAATAAGTGGTGAAATTATTGTCCATGATGGTGTGAAAGGCGATGTAGTATTTCAAGCAGAAGATATTTTAGATGATTTTGTCATTGCTCGTGCTGATGGAAGCCCGACTTATAACTTTGTTGTAGCTATTGATGATGCTTTAATGGGCATCAATGAAGTCATTCGTGGAGATGACCATCTCTCAAACACTCCAAAACAGATAGTTGTCTATGAAGCACTCGGATTTGAAATTCCTAAATTTTATCATGTTCCGATGATTCATAACCAACAAGGCAAAAAACTCTCAAAGCGTGACGGAGCAACAGATGTTATGGAGTATAAAGCCATGGGTTATCTCCCTGAAGCACTCCTTAACTTCCTTGTTCGTCTTGGTTGGAGTCATGGAGATCAAGAGATTTTCTCAATGGATGAGATGAAAGCACTTTTTGATCCTAAAGACATCAACAAATCGGCTTCTATTTACAATACTGAAAAGCTTGACTGGCTCAATGCACATTACATCAAAAACACTCCAAATGATGCACTTGTAGAGTTACTGCTTGATTTTGATATTGTGCTTACTTCTCATGATAAAAAAGAGATTTTGCTTGATGCTTTAAAAGAGCGTGCAAAAACACTTAAAGAGCTTGCAACCCTTAGCCGTGAAGTTATCACAACTCCAAGTGAATATGATGCAAAAGCAGTGAAAAAAGCATTTAAAGGCAATGCTTTTGAAGTTTTAGAAAATTTTGCAGTAAAACTAAACGAAGCTGATGCATTACATTTACCTGAAGAGTATCATCATATAATGGAGAGTGTTGTCAATGAGATGGAGATAGGGTTTGGCAAAATTGGAAATCCTCTTCGTGTTGCACTCCTTGGAAAAATGAGTGGTCCAGGGCTTGATGCAGTTATGGCTATTCTAGGAAAAGAGGAGACACTTCTTCGTATTGAAAATGCCATCAAAGCGAATGCAAGCTAATCCCTTCTTTTTGAGTTAATGAAAAAAATGGGGGAGGAGCTATGCAAGGAGTCTATTAAAAATCATCCTTATCAAACTCTGCATCAGCTTTAGCATCTTCTATGCGTTTAAGCTGGGCATCACTCATCATAAGAACTTTAATTTTTTTAGTGAGTGCTGTTCTATCTGGAAGCTTTGTAAAGTAAGCATAAATACCATAAAACATAATAATCGTTGTAAGTACAACTATGCCTGCTTGAATAGGTGAAAACTTCTGAATAGGCTCTTTTATTCGCATTTCACATACACCACCTGGGCAGTGTGTTGCTTTTTCTTTTTTTATAAGATTAAAAATTTTACAGCCTAAACATACTGAAAAGGCAGCTTCAAAAAAGAGGAGTGCCATACAGATGAGACAAACAAGCACTTTAATTGGGTTTGGTTGAAAATCAATTACCAAATAATAAAACATAGGCCATGCTATGACCATACCTATGGCCCATGCGAAGCGTTTTTGTGTGGCTCCTACATACTCTGGTGTTTGGTTCTGTACGAAAAAACGACCTAAAAGCAGACTCGGAGAGTAGCGTGGTTGTATGATTCTAATGGTAAAATCTATGGCAAAAAAAGTAACAAAATACTCCGAAAAAACAGCAGTTCCTAGCATTACACCGTTTACTAATCCCAAAAAAGCACCAACAAATAAAATTGCTGCTGCGGCTCTTGCTTCTCTCTCATTAAGTACCCTTACATCATATCCTGCTACTTTCTCGCCATACGCAAAAAAATCATTTAGTAATGCCATATTTTTCTCTCCCCCTTTATAATTAAGCAATGCAAAGTATAACTAAATAGTTTTAACAGTTATGTTTATTTTTATCTCTACTTTTTTCATTTTTTACTTAGTGAATTTTTTGCACTATTTTTATCAAATATGTAAGCAAACATCGGAACATAAATAAGAACTGTAAATGTTAGCAAACCTCCAATAGTTACATCTGCTAAAGGACTCAGTCTCTCAAGCCCTATCGCTTCTTCTAGGGCAATTGGTAACATTCCAGCAATTGTACCAAAAGTAGTCATCATAATTGGTCGATAACGCACTTTCATAGCTTCCATGGCACTCTCAAATGGTGAATCTCCCTCATTTTGATACACTTGATAAAAGTCAATAAACAAGACAGCATTCTTAATAACAATACCAAATAGTAGCAATAGTCCTAGCATACTTGGCAAACACATAGGCTTGTCAAAAAAGAGCAGACTCCATATAGCACCCGTCATTGCCAAAGGCATAACAAGTATCATTAAAATTGCTAATTTAGCTGATTTGTATATTGCCATTAATGTTAGTACCAATAATACTAAACCAAGACCTAAAGCCTTAATCATTCTTTTAAAACTATCATCTATGGAAACTATACTTCCTGCTTGAACAATCTCAATATTGTCAAGTTTATCTTTTTTGATAATCTTGTTTGCATCTGTTGTCAAGGTTGTAATAGCTTTTTTTGCTCTATAGCCATTCACATCCAAAGAGTATTGCATCTGATCTCTCTCTATTTTTGAGTAGGTCAAATGCTTTTTAATAGTTGCTAATTCTGAAAGTGGTATCTCTCCAAATTTCGTAGAAATTGGCAAGAGTCTCAAGGTTTGTATATTTTGAGAAAATTTACCTTTAAGATACAATCTTACAAATTGTGAATCCATGGAACTTAAATCAGAATTGAGACCGACAACTTCTCCTTTTATAGGTAACTGCATAGCGATTTGATAAGGTGTCACCCCATAACTAAGTGCCTTGTCTTCATCAATATTAAGTTCGATTTCTGTAAAATCTTTATCCCAACTCGTTGAAAGTGAGGTAAGTCCTTTAATAGATCGCATAGCATCTTCAACTTTATGCGAATATGCAGCCAAACCTTCAATGCTTGGAGATTTTAACCTTAAATCTAATGGTGCTTTAATGGTAGAGACTGGTGTAGCACCAAAATCATAAACATCATTTCTTTTTACACCTTGGAGCTTAGAAATTTTCGTTCTTATTTGATCTTCAAGTTGCCAAATTGTCTGTTTCCTCTCAAATCTATTTACTGCATTGATGGTTATAGTCGCTTCTGATGGCAAATTTCCACTTCCCAAACTAAGTACACCTGGTTCAGTACCAAAAGCTACCGAACTCATTACAAACCAAGGTTGCTTTTGTAACCATTGAAGTACAGGTTGTATTCTTTTTTCTGCAGTATCAACTGTATCGTTTGAGCTAAATGCAACCTGCGCTTTAATTATTCCTGTATCCATTGGAGGCATTGCATCTCTTCCAACCGTAGGAACAATACTTCTGAGTGAAATCATCATTAAAAATACCCCTCCACCGATTAAAATCATACGGCGTGGTATTCTAAATTTTTCTCCATTAGTAAATTTTAATATTCCCATAAACGGTGCTATAAATTTACCAATTGTTTTTGGATATAACTGTCCAATCCAAAGTTCAAATTTTGTTCTTTTTGTACCATTTGCATATAACTTTTCTGAAAGAATTGGTATAAAAGTCATAGATAAAAAATAACTTACTATTAAGGCAACAATCAATGTTTGAATAAGTGGTTCAAATATTTTTTGAGGGAACCCACCTATGAACATTAAAGGAAATAAAATAACTATGGTTGAAAGTGTGCCTGCAAACACTGGTTTTACAACTTCTTGTGTACCGTTTCGTATGGCAGTTTGCAGGTCCTCTTTTCCTTCATTAAGGTGTCGTTCAATATTTTCCAACACCACAACAGCGTCATCGGTAAGCATTCCCAAAGAGAGTATAATTGCCGTATAAACAACAATGTTAAGTTCTCCTCCTGTTAGCCAAATAATTGCAATTGATGCAAAGAAGACCATCGGAATAGAAACAGCTGCAGCAAGAATAGCACGCAGATTAGCTAAAAAGAGCATAATGACAATCAGCGTATAAAAGATTGCATCTCGTAGTGCTCCTAACATATTTGAATTTGACTGTTCAACTAATGTTCTTTGTGTATCACTAATTTCAAAGTTAATATTTGGATATTTAACTTCAAGTTTTTTCATCTCTGCACGAGCAGCATTACTTACATCTAAAACACTTCCACTTGGTGCTCTTTGGATTGAAAGAGCAACAGATTCTTTACCATTTCCAATATAGCCACTTGTCCGTTTTTTATAACTCCAACTTACATTTGCTATGTCTTCGAGTTTGACATTTGGAAGTATAGGCAACTGCTTTAATTTTTCTATGTTATCTTTTTCACCATAAAAAGTAACAGTATAAAAAGAGTTTTTTCCTTTTATAAAACCAATTGGCATATCATGATTTAAAACGCGTATGGCTTTTGTAATTGTTTCAAAATTAACACCATATTTTTTTGCTTTAAAAGGATCTACTGCTATATCTATTGCACTTTGATAGCCACCAAAAACCTCAACATTCCCTATTCTAGGATTACTTAAAAGATCTGGTTTCATAAAGCTGTCTGCAATTTTTCTAATATCTTCTAAATTTATATTTGAGTTTTTAGGACTTAAAGATATTACATCAACAGGCATAGTAAATGCACCAACAGTATAGACTGCTGGATTTGCATGAGCAGGAAGCTTTGATTTTACAATACTAAGAGCATTTGAAACATCAACAGCTGCTGCATTTAAACTCTTTTTATATCCGAAATCTATTTTAACTATAGAATAATTTGGAACACTGACACTACTAACATCTGTTACAAGTCCAAGTCTTGCGACCTCTTGTTCTATCGGTTTTGCAACAGTATTTGCAGCAACCTGAGCTGTAGCACCTGGAACACTTGTGATAACCACAACTTCAGGTGGATTAGAATCAGGAAACAGATTCTTTGGCAATGTAACAAGTCCTACCATTCCCATCATAAAAAATATGGCAATTATGGCATAAAGAGTATAGTGGCGTTTGTAAAAAAAATCAAACATTTTTTTATTCCTTTACCTGTAATTTATAACCACTGACTAGTCGTAATAAAATATCTGGTTTTGCTAAAACTATTTTTTTACCTTCAAGAGATTCAGCAACTACAACACCCTCTTGGGCACTTTGTACTACATGTACTTCAAAAGGTACAGCTTGGTTTCCTTCTACAACTAAAACATAGCTTTTACCATTTCTATTTAATACAGCATTAAATGGGAGCAGTTCAGCTTTTCGGCTCAGTATTATTACGCTAACCTCAATTCTATCGCCATTTATTAATTTTGTGTCTCCCATATAAACTTTATATTCAGCTAAACCGTGAAAGGTACTACCAAGTGGTGTCGCTGAATAAGTTTTTCCTTCAAATTTTACACCTCGTATATTTAAATTTGTTGGCACTCTTAGCATTAAATAAAATCCATTTTTTGAGGCAATTGAGACAAGAGGATGCCCTGGCAGACTCAATGCTCCTTTATTTGAAAAAGTTTTTGCTATAACACCATCCACAGGAGATGTAATAGTTGCATAAGAGAGATTATTGTTCAGCTCTATCTCTTTTTGTATTAAAGCATTTAATATAGCTTTTGTTTTTGCTATAAGTGTTGATTCTTTTTGAGATTCTTCAATAGATGCACCTTTAACTGCTAAAAGCTCTAGTGTTCTTTTATGTGTAGCTTGTAGATTTTTTAGTGCTACTGTTGTTGCATGTATCTCGTCTTTTACACTCTTTAGCGCACTCTTAAGATTTGTAATATCAAGTTTTACAACAGTTTCACCTTTATGCACTTTTGAACCACTCGGTTTAATTTTTAAAATTCTTGCTGAAATACGAGATGCCAGTTTTACATCTTTATCATTTGCTACTTCTGCTAAATATGGCAAAGTTAATTTTACATCTGTTATTTTTGGCGACATCTCTTTAACCACAATAGGGTAAACCTTTGCAATTGCCAACTCTGCATTTCTTTTTCTAATTTCCAGTAATCTGCTTACAGCAATAAAAACAATCGCCGCAATTATGAGTAATACAACACCTATTTTAACTATTTTTTTCATCGAACCATCTCCTCTATATTGTTTGCATAAATTACAGCGAGTTGCATAACACTCTGCCATTTTTCTGCTTTTGCTTGGTAAAGTTTTGCTTTTGCATCTACCACCTCATTTTCATATTGTAAATAGTCTTCTGTTGTAAGTCTTCCACTTCTGTAATTTACTTTAGCAATCTTTAAAATTTTTTGTTTGTTTTTTATACTCTGTTTGGAAAGCTTAATAGAACGATCTAAGAGTGGTAGTGAAGCGTTGAGCATATCTGCTTTAGATGTTAGCTCATCATTGAGTTTTTGCAACTCTACTCTTTGGGAATCAAGCTCTATTTTTGATTTTGTAATAGCATCATATTGACTCATAGCTAAAAGTGGAATATTTACATAAACGCCAATCTCTCCATAATGCTCATTTATACTGTTTTTAGTGTTGTATGCTGTAGCAGTTGAGTAAGAGTACATACCATGTGCTACCACTGATGGATAGAGTTTCTCTTTTTGTGCATGAACATTTAACTCAGATGCTTTTATTTTCTCTTGAAGGGGTTGTAAGGATTTAAAAGCACCTTTATTGACAGGAGTAAGCTCTTGCATTGCAATTCCATCGCTGAGTTTTATACCTGTGAGTGTCTCTATTACACTTACAGCTTTTTTCTTTTGTAGTTCTATGTTGTTTTTGGAGATACTTATCTGATTGAGTCCATCATTTATTTTGTAGAGAGCTGAAGCGGGTGCACGACCATTATCTACTTTTATTTTAAGTATTTTTTTAGTCTCTAGGAGTGACTTTTCTTTTAAGTCAAGAGCTTTTTTCAGTTGGCTGAGGTAGAGTAGGTTTGCATTACTTCCTACTATTATTGCCTCATTTTTTAGCATATTTATTCTTTTTCTTGCTTTTGCACTCCTTTGCATAGCTTTTGCTTCATCTGCCATGGTGTAGATAGATTTTACAAAAATTGGCATTGAAAAGTTGAGACCTGTTTTATAGACATTGTAACTAAAAGGTTGAGAAATTTCATCCTTCTTTCTAAGCATACTTGAGAGTCTATTTGGTGCAACAGGTAGCATCCCCGTGGGGTCTGAGTAGTTGTCATAGCTCGCAAAGAGATTTACTTTTGGGTAAAGCTCCGATTTTGCTTGTGATACACCTATGGCTGCTTTTTCAACACTCATCTCATCTGATTTTGTTTGTGCATGAGACTTCAAGGCACTAAACAGTTCAGGGAGTGTGTGAGCGCTTAGCAGATAGGGCATGCTAAGGGCAAGTAGGATTTTCTTCATTTTTTACCTCCAGTAAAAGTTTGATTTTTGTAAATATATAATCCGAAATTTCATCAATATCACAGTCACTACATGTGTCTAACCCTTCATTGATTGCTACTGCGTTTGTGCGTAGCGATTTTGTTGTGACAAGGAGATTGATAGTACCTACTATCATAAAGTGGATAATCATTGGTGTAACATTGTGAAAGATGCCTTGTGCTTCTCCCTCTTTTAAAATGCTACTTAGGAGTGTAAAGAGTTTTCGTAGGCTCTCAAACATCATTTCTGATAGGTGTGCTCCACTATCACTGAGTTCTCTTAGTATAAGTGAAGGGAGGTAAGGGTGTTTATCGCAATATTTGGCATAAGTTTTTATAAACGCTTCCAAATCTGCAAGAGGTGAAATACAGCACTTTTTACTCGTTATAACCTCTTCATGTATCGCCTCTAAAGCATGACTCATAACAGCACTGTAAAGACCTGCCTTATTTTTATAGTAGTAAAAAATCATCGCCTTATTGACACCACACTTTTTTGCTATCTCTTTAGCCGTGGTTGCATCATAGCCATTTTTTGCAAAAAGCATCATAGCGTTTTGCATAATACTCGCTTTTGTAGCTTCTGCATCTCTTGTTGGTTTTACCATTTTTATATCCTGTTAACTAACTGGTTAATTATAACTGATTTTTTGTAAAAAATGCCTTAAATATAAACTAAAACTTAATTTTTATAATATTTTATCTTGAAAGACTAAAGCCTACGGAGCAGCTATTTACATAATGATTATAATCAATCAATGTCTCACCGTAACCACTAAAGGCCTGAACATATAAAAATAATCCATTTGTATCTAGAATTGGATGACTGTAACTAAATTTTATAGCTCCGTGATTACTAAAATTTGATCTCAATAAAAGCTTGAAAACATGTTTTTTATAGGGTAACATCAATTGTAAGCTTCCATGTCCCAAATAGTCAAGCAAATTAGGATTGTAGTCTCTTGAACCGTAAATTCTCGCCCATCCTTTTAGTTTGACAAAGATATTTTTATATTGGGCATATACAGAAGCTGCCATATATTGCCATGACCTTTCGTATTTTCCACCTCTGCCATTTGATTGATGTTCTAATGAAAATCGAAAGGCTTTTACATATTTATTGTGAGTTTTCCATGGATTAGGGATGGTACAAAATATCTCTGGATTATAATTGGATTCTCTAAAGTATGCTGAGGTTGCATATGCCTGCCAAAAAGAGAGCTGTGTATAGGCAACACTATATATACCATGTAAACCAAAGACATTTGTTGCAAAATCATAACGCAGGCTAAATTGAAACTGTATAGATGTTTTTTTTGGACTTTGTTTTGATGGATCACTGGCATTACTATAGTCTCTACCAACTCCATAACTAAGAGGGAGTAAATAGTTGGCTTTAAAAGGGTGTAGATTATAAGTAGAGGCATACATCTGCTTAATACTCTGCTGTGTTTGGTTGTTATCGACGAGAGATAAATTACTATATAAATTTTTATCTGCTTGTTCTATTTTTAAACTTATCTTATTATTAAAAAAATTTGGATTTGATTTGGAAAAACCTACAACTGCTAATAAGATTAAAAATAAAAGAATTTTCATAGTTATTTGATAACATCTTTATTTTGGTGGGCATAGATAATAATCCCTAAAATGACCTCTGAAACAACAGCCATCATTGCGTTTTGCATAATACTCTCTTTTGTAGCTTCTGCATCTCTTTTTGGTTTTGCCATTTTTATATCCTATTAATTAACTGGTTAATTATAACTGATTTTTTGTAAAATGTGTCTTAAAAGAGAGTAAAGCTATCTTTATGGTGCGACAACTGTTATATTGGAATCACTAAAAGCATCTAAGGTCTCTATGACATATCCTGTAAATGAACTATTTGGTATATGAGTAGTTAAAAATTGTTGTATATCTTTTGGATTATTATAAAACGATATATTTTTTTCCTTACTCTTTGTCATTTCCAAAGCTATTTTTACACTTTTTCCACTTTTTGTATCGGCATATTCTAATGTATTTTGTGCAAATCTGTAAAATCTATCGTGAAATATAGTATAGTCCATAATAATAGTCTCATCAGCTATATCAACTATCTCATAGTTGAGATTTCTACCATTTGGAAATGCTTCTGTAATATGATTTAACCAAAAGGGTATAGTTACAGAGAGCTTTAGTCCATGACTATGTAAAATATCTCTTGAATCTTTTAAAAAGTTAAGATAATCTTGCCAAGCATCTCTGTTTTTAGAACTATTTTGATCATCAAATTTTGCCCATGGTTCAATGTCAAATACTATACCTTTTATATTTTTATTATGTTTTTGATTGTAATCGACAATAATATCAACTTTATTTTCAATGTAATCTAAATTAGGATTATGAGATATTAAAGACCATACATCTGCACCATTTTTATGTAAAGTTTCTGCATCTGAAACAAAGTTCTTCCTATTTCCATTAAGATAGATTGTTATTTTATTATAATTTTGAAGATGATTGAAAGCTTTTTTATAATTTGATATATCATCCCATGCATAAAATGATATTTGTTTTAAAGGACTGCTCTCTTTTTGTTTCTTCTCTACAAATGACCCAGAATTACTACTATCACAACCATTGAGAACAAATAACATTATTGTTATAAGTATCAACTTCCATAATTTAAACATATATAACCTCCCTAAATGTCAAGACAAATTCAAATTTTCTTTTTATTTCACCACTTATATCATCCATTATTCGCATTGTTTTTTTTCCCATTCCATACTTGAGATATTTTTTTCTTCTTCATCAAAATTTATGCCAACTAAATAAATATTTTTTTTCTCATTGAGATATTTATCGGCATATCTTTTCTCTTTTATTTGCTCCAAGGCATTAGCATTTCCAACTTTAAATTCTAGTATATAAATGGTGTCACTCATTTTTATAGTTAAATCAATTCTTCCTCTGCTTGTTACATCTTCACCAATTATATTTAATCCTAAACTTTGAAGATAGACATAAACCACACTTGCATAAAATCCTTCATAGTTTTGAAGAGTGTTTTTTGTGTAGTTGTTGTAGGGGATGGATGCGAAGATTGCCTTTAATGAGGTTTCAAAATTTTCAAGGTTGTGTTCTCGAAGAGCTTTACTTAGAGTTTTATTTTGTAAAGATGTGTCTTTATAGAGATGGTTTATAATAAATGTATTTAAAGATTTTTTTACTTCTAAGTTTGGTAATTTAAGATTATATATTATATCATCATCTTCATCTATAGAAACCTTAAAAATAGTCAAATAGCCACTTTGATAAAGTATAACTTCCAAATCAATACTCTCAATATTGAAGCTATCAAGGAGTTGTTCTCCTACTTTTATATTTAATAATTTTGGTAAAAAGTAGTGATTTTTTTCTATAAGTTTTATAAGATATGTCGGTGTCCCTGTTGCAAACCAGTAGTTTTTAAATATAAAATCATTCGCTATAAACTGTAATACATCAAAAGGATTATACATATCATTTTTTAGAAAATTATAGCCATTGTACCAGCATTTAAACTTTTTTAAATCAACTCCATCAAGATAGGGTACAAAAGTTGTTTCTATATCATTTTGTGTATAACCACAGATATTTCCATATTGTTTCATCAAAGATATATCTGTTAGCATATTTAACCCACTAAATATAGAGGCTTTACTAAACTTTGAAACACCTGTTAAAAAGGCAAATTTTATATATCTATCACTATCTTTTATAACTGAATATAACCCTTTTATAAACTCTCTATTGATTTTGGCTTGATTTTTCTCTTCTATAACATCTAAAATTGGTTTATCATACTCATCTATTAAGATAACTACTTTTTGGTTGTATTTTTGATAAGATTTTATGATTAAATCTCTAAGACAACTTCCTGCATCATTGAGATTATCACACTGTATGTCTAAGCTTTGTTGATTAAATTTTAAAACATCTAGGGCTACTGTTTTTAGAGACTCCAATGTTTGAAAATCTCCAGCCCAGCTAATTTTTATAACTGGATACTCTTTGAAATCATATTTATCATAGATATACAAATCTTTAAAAAGTTCTTTTTTCCCCTCAAAGATATTATGCAAAGTATCTAAAAACAAACTTTTACCAAATCGTCTAGGACGAGATAAAAAAACATAACTATAATTTTGAATCAACTCTAGTGCTTCTTTTGTTTTATCTATATAAACACAATTGTCTTCTTGTAGCTTTTTAAATGTTTGTATCCCTATTGGTAGTTTTTGTTTTCTCATAAAATCCCCATTATACTTTTATAATCTCTTTTATTTAAAAGTTTTTTTATTTTATCTAATAACTCTTTATTATCATTTGAAACTCGATAGACAAGTATCTATTGCTAGCCTCTACCATTATTTTACAATCTCTTTATTCTGATGTGCATAGATAATAATAGCAACAAATACACTACCTTGAATAACACCTAAAATAACCTCTGAAACAACGGCCATCATGGCATTGAGTGTTTGGGGTATCCAGTCTCCTGAACCAAGTGTTGTAAATGTGACAGTTGAAATATACATAGATGTTATAAAACTATGCGAATGAATTGTTTGAAGATTTTGTGGGCTAAACTCTGAATTGAGATGAAAAAGCGTAAAGACATCAAAGGTATTGAAAACAACTGCATAGTAAAGAATGGTGACAATGGTTACTTCAAAGTAGAGCAGTACAACCTGCATAAGTGCTACATGAAAATGGTGTTTTGAACGGCTAAATATATAAATGGCACTGTCGAGTAGGGCAAAACGGGCTATTACTATATAAAAAATATTGGCTATTAAAATTTCATCGTGGTAAGTTGTAAAAAAAGTAAGTTCTTTTGTATGTAAATAGCACTCAAAAAGAAGAGGCAATAAAATCAGAGGTATAACAAGAAATGCTATATTTATATTTTTAATATAACGCTTCTCTCTTTGAAAATATTTCATATATTAGTTGTTGTTTGCAAGCAATTTTTCAAAGGCTTGTGTAATCTCTTCAGCTTGTACTAATCCCTCTAAAAAGATTTTTCCATCTAAAAAAAAAGTAGGGTCTTTAGTAACACCTTCCTCAATAGCTTTAAGCGTGTCATACTCATAACTAAATGAGACTCGTACAGGGAGATGCTTGATGCTACAACTCAATCTTTTTGAGAATTTTGCAGTGCTTACTCTGTCTCCATAAAGAAGACCATGAAAAAGAGGGTATTCTTCATGTTCTGCGTTTAGCACTTCTCCCTGATTCATTTCGTGGCAGGCTTCATTCATAAAGATTTTCCTTTTAAATGTGTTGCTATTTCATAAAGATAGTTATGCATATCAAAATAGCCTATCATCGCCTCAAAAACCATTCTCAAACAGAGTTCCATACAGAAAAAGAGGCTAAACAAAAAGAGAAAAAGTAAAAACTTCTTCTCTTTATCTAAATTTTTATATACGCTCATAGCACCTCTGTCCACAGCTTGAAAAAAAGAGACTTTTTTCAAAATATAGGGACGAAGATACCACAAAAAGAGTGGTACTAAAATAGCAAAAATGTAGTAAAAAAATATAAGTACATCTTGTGCTATAAAAGTGTTAAAGCGTAGAAAATTCACTACTATTTTTCTTTGTTCTCACAACGAAGAATTTCTGCATTTTTTATTTTTTCAAGTCTTTTTAAAACATCATCAAGCTCCGTCATTGCATCATCATATTGTGCTTGAACTTTTGTTTTTTGTTCTTCTACCTTTTTGACTTGGTACTCTATCTCTTTCATTGGCACGGCACATTGTTTTGCCATAGTCTCCTCTTTGTCCATCATCCAGTCTATCACGCTTTTTAAAAAGTGGTTCATTTGTAATTCCTTTCATTTAATTTTGTAAATTATATACTTTTTATCTTAATGTTTAGAGTATATCAACTAATTTATCTGTAGCTTCAAGTGCCAAATCAGGTGGCATATGCCCTTTATTGTAGTAGAGGTAGTTGTCAAATCCCCACTTCATTATTTTAGAGATTGGTGAATAAGAGACAATGTCTTTGCTCCCACCATAGAGTACATCTGAAGCGATGAGTGCTGCTTCATGCCCACCCATATTCATAATACAAAATACTTCTAAATTATGTGCTGGTATCTCTACATCTTCTCCAAGCTCTTTCATAAGTGTCGCGGCAGCGATGCTCCCTTGAATAATGGCAACATGTCCAAGTTTTGGTTGTGCGAGTGCAGTGATGTCTCCTGCTGCAAATACATTTGCAAAATCAAGGTGACGCATCTGTGTATCTGTTGGTATGAAACCTTTTTCATCGCCTAAATTTGAATCACGCAAAACTTTTGGTGCAGAGTAGGGAGGGATGATAATAGCCAAATCACATTCCATTTTTGTTCCATCTGCAAAAGCGATGAAATCTTTGCCTATTTCAGTGAGTACTTTGTTGTTATGTAGCATCATATCCTGTTTTTGCATAAACTCACCAATGGCATTTCGTGGGTTATCACCTACATCTTCAAAAAAAACCTTACCCGGTGTAAAGACATCTATTTTGTAATCTTCGCTGCGTTTGAGATGTTTGTCTTTAGTGAGATAGTAATCAAACATAAACATTATCTCTCCGATTGGTCCTTCACATGGAGCTAAAAGTGGTGGAGCATCTACACGAGTTCCCCAAGTACTTTTTGCAGCACCTGTGACTACTTTACCACCTTGAAATGTTTTTACTTTCTCCCAAAGTCTCTGCGCCTGAGTGTCGTCACAAACAGAATAACCATACTCTCTAAAGCCTTTGATGGCATCGTAATTTTTTACCGCACCAAGTGTTAAAAAGATGTAATCATAGTTGAGAGTCTCGCCGTTTTTAAGTGTGAGGCTATTGTTCTTTGCATCAAAACTTGCTACTTCTTCCTCTATAAATGTTGCACCTTTACTTTCAAGTGTGTGGCGTAACTCTATGAGCGAATGTGAAATTGGCGAACCCTCAAAGGCCACCTCAGGAAGAGAAGGTTTTAAAAGCGAATGGCTTCGGGCATCTACAATAGTTATGTCAATTTTTTTGCCAATGAGATGACGCAATTTATAAAATATATGCAATCCTGCAAATCCTGCCCCTACTATTACTACTTTTTTCATTATCATCTCCTCAATTTTTTTTAATTAACTCTCAAATGTAGTAAATGCAGCTTTGGCATTACCCATAACTACACTTGATTGACCATGTTTTACAATTTTTACCAAAAATGCAAGCTCTTCTTTTGTAATGCCTATTTTTTTAAGCATTTTTGTCTGCTCTATTACGCACTCTTCACTGCCTAAAGTGATGGAAGTTACAAGTAAAAGCATCATTGAAGTTTTAGGATCAAATGGATTGTTTTCATCTTGTATGCTAAATTTTGAGCTCATAGCCTGCTCAATCAAAAATCTTGGATCAATTGCTTTGGCTGCGTTTAGAGACTCTGGAAGTGCTCCCATTTTCTCTACCATCATGGCTTCTACTTGTTGTGGTGTTGGTGTTTTCATATTTTTCCTTTTAATTAACTATAGAGTTAATTGTACTATAAAAAAGTAAATTATTTATTTATAACTTTAGATTTTGCAAGGGCTGCGTGTATCTCATCAACAGAGACATCACCCTCTAAGGAGAGTTTTACATCACCATCTTCACCATGCACTTGCATATCTTTGATTTTTGCTTTTGTATCATCGCTCATACATTCGCATTTTCCAGTTGAACAGTTTTGTACCATAGATACAATGTTCTCTTTTTGCACTTCACCTAAAAAGTTGATTTTTACGCCGTTGTTTGTTTTACTTACTTCTTTTTTCATCTGAACATACCTCTTTTTTTATTATTGGGAGTAACTCTTTTTGCATTAAATTATATGTTTTAGCATACTCTTCTTCTGGCTTACCACTTGGGTCTTCAAATCCTACATGGATGGTTTTAACAGCTTTTGGAAACATAGGACATGTCTCTTTTGCTGCGTCACATACTGTGATTACCAAATCAAACGCAGTCTCAAGAACTGTCTCTATGACTTTAGAATGGTACTCCTCTCTCCATTCGCCTTTTTTCTCTAAAAGTGCTTGTGCATAAGGGTTCACTTTTCCACTTGCTTTTACACCAGAACTTTGTGCGAAAACAGACTCTCCAAGTTGTGCGTTTACCATAGCTTCAGCCATAATGGAGCGACAACTGTTTCCTGTACATAAAATAAGTACATTTTTTTTCATATTTTTCATCCTAATTTCTTCTATTTCCAAAAAATTCTAACATCATTATAAAAAGGTTGATAAAATCAAGATAGAGTGCTAACGCACCGACAATAGCGACACGACTAAGACTTTGTGAGTCTCCATCTGCCATAGTTTCACCCATCTGTTTTATTTTTTGAGTGTCATAAGCAGTTAAACCTACAAAAATAACAACACCAATAAGACTTATCCACCACTCAAACGCAGGACTTTTTAGAAAAAAGTTTACAACAAGTGCGATGATAATTCCAATAAGCCCAGCAAACAAGATGCCACCCCATGAGCTAAGGTCACTATCTGTAAAGTATCCATAAAGGCTCATGACACCAAATGTCATGGCTGCAATAAAAAAGGTAGTGACGATGGAAGCTTCTGTGTAAATAAGAAAAATACTAGCAAGCGTCATGCCATCTACGATGGAAAAAAGTACAAAAAGTGTTCGTGCAGTAGAGACATCCATTTTATTAATGCCCGCCGAGATGGCAATAACGAGACCTATTTCAATAAAAAAGAGTACCCAAATAGCATAAGGATTTGCAAAGAGTAAGTTAAGCATATAAGGGCTGTGTGTGACCATAAAAGCACTCAATGCTG
>JALSWC010000156.1 GCA_027060825.1 Sulfurimonas sp. | reverse complement strand
AAAAGATAAAAATAGAGTAGGGTGATTAATTAATGCTTTTAAATGAGAGAGCTTAAATTTTGAAATGTCGTAAAATAGGGGTTTAAAAGGTGTATGTAGTGGTGACCCCAAGGAGAATTGAACTCCTGTAACATGGATGAAAACCATGGATCCTAACCGCTAGACGATGGGGCCACATTGTAAGATATTTAAAAAAATGGTGTCCTGTGATGGATTCGAACCATCGGCCACATCATTAAAAGTGACGTGCTCTACCAGCTGAGCTAACAGGACAATTACCTCTTATTTGTTAAGAGGTCGAAATTATAGACAAAAATAATTTATATGTCAAGAGAAAAGTATATAAATTGTAAAATTCTTTAGAAAATTGCAAAATATTAAACTTAAATATTTATTAACTGTTTACTTCCTAGGAATATACTTACGGCATAACTAATAGATATAAGAGGTAAAAAATATGATTAATAGAATTAAAGAAGTAAAGAAAGAAGTAGCAAAGGTTGTTGTTGGTCAGGAAAAAATGGTCGATTCACTACTTATTGCACTGTTATGTGAAGGGCATATTCTTATTGAGGGTGTCCCTGGACTTGCAAAAACTACAACAGTAAATGCTCTTTCAAAAGCACTTGGTTTACACTTTAAACGAGCACAGTTTACACCCGATCTTTTGCCATCAGATATTTTAGGTGCAGAGATTTATGATCCACAAACAAATCAATTTAAAATCAAAAAAGGTCCTATTTTTACAAATCTTTTACTTGCAGACGAGATTAACCGTGCGCCAGCAAAAGTACAATCAGCATTGCTTGAAGTCATGCAAGAAAAACAGGTGACAATTGGTGATACAACATTTAAAATAGAACTTCCATTCTTTGTTATGGCTACACAAAATCCAGTAGAACAAGAGGGTGTCTATCAACTTCCAGAAGCACAGCTTGACCGTTTTATGTTAAAGCTTGTCGTAGGCTACAATACAAAAGAAGAAGAGCTTGAGATTGCAAGACGCATCTCTAGTGGGAAGTTTGAGACCATAAATGCAGTGTTAAATGCAACTCAACTTGAAGAGTTGAAAAAGGCAGTAAAAGAGGTTCATGTAGATGCTGAAGTAGAAGAGTATATGATAGAGCTTGTCAATGCAACAAGACATCCAGAGCAGTATGGACTTGATGAAGTAAAAGAGTACATTCAGTTTGGAGCCTCTCCTCGTGTAAGTATAGATATGTTTAAAGCAGTAAAAGCTATGGCATTTATGCGTGGAAAAGATTTTGTGACACCTGTAGATGTTGCATACATTGTAAAAGAGCTTATGCGTCATCGTCTTGTACTAACATATGAGGCAGAAGCTGAAGGAATTACGGCAGATAGCATCATTCAAAAAGTGATTGAAACAGTATCAATCCCGTAAGGTTGCAAAATTGAGCAAATTACAAAAAATACTTGTTCGAGCCCGTCGTCAAGTCTTTAGTGAGATGGTAGGGAATAATCCCTCCATCTTTCAGGGTGAGGGCTATGACTTTATAGAACTTCGTGAGTATATGCCAGGAGATGATATTCGTCATATTGATTGGAATATTACTGCAAAGTTAAAAAAGCCATACATTAAAATATTTCGTGAAGAGCGTGAGCTGAATGTTGTTATTGCTTCTATGTTAAATGGAAGTGTTTACTTTGGTTCAAAGCGTTTTAAGCAGGATGTTATTGCTGAGGTGAATGCACTACTTAGTTTTTCTACTATTAAAAATGGTGATTTGCTTAGCTCCTATATTTTTGCTGAGGAGATGTATTCTCATTTGAAGCCTAGTAAAAAGCTTCATCAAGTGCATAAAAATGTACAAGAGATATTGGACTTTGAGCCATTGAACCATAAAGCAGATTATAAAGTTATGGCAAATACACTTTTTAAAAGGCTCAAACGCAAGTCTCTCATCATAATAGTGGGTGATTTTTTTGAAGTGCCTGATTTTAAACTATTGGCAAGAAAACATGAAGTTGTTGCTGTTATTGTAAGGGACAGACTTGAAGAGTATCCTCCCCAGATGGGTTTTAGCTCTTTAGTTGATCCTGAATCAGGGAGTGTACTTGAGGGTGATTTTAATGCACAAACAGTAAAAGATTATGCAAAAAAAGTGTTAATACATGACAGAGAACTCTATGCAACATTTAGAAAACATCAGATACGATTTAGTAAGATTTATACAGATGAAAATGTAAGCGTGGGTTTAAGAAGATTATTTGAGGGAAGATAGATGCAAAATATGCAACACACAACAATACCTCTGCACGATATAAAGCCACTTTTAGAGATACAAGACTACTCTTTTTACTACTTTTTGGCAATAGTTGCAATAGTAGTAGTTTTATTTCTTGGCATTCTTTATTTGGCATATCGATGGATTAGAAATAGAAAAAAATTTAATATTAGAGCAGAACATTATAAATTATTGAAACAAGTAAATTATAAAAATCCTAAAAAAGCAGCGTATGAGATTACGAACTATGGCGAAACTTTTGAAAATGATAGTGAGCGTCATAAAAGAACATATGAAAATATGCTTGAGTACCTTGAACAATATAAATATAAAAAAGATGTAAAAGATTTTGATAGCGATACTATTTACTATATTGAACTCTTTGAAGGAATGATTGATGTTTAATGGAATCTATTTTGAATTTCCAATACTATTTTTACTCATCTTTTTATTTGCAGCATGTGCCATTTTTTGTAAAATGAAAATGCCATCTATATATTTTCCACATACTACAACATTTATGCGTAATACTGCATCTGCATCAAAGCTCCTCTTTTTTTTAAAATGGACTACTATTGTGATGCTAATATTTGCATTGATGTCTCCTGTAAAAGATGAGCCGTACCAGCTTAAACCCAAACATGGGCATGAAATAGCGTTGATTTTAGATTCGTCTGGCTCTATGAATGAGAGGGGCTTTGACCCTGCAAATTTGGCCGCAACTAAATTTGATGTAGTCAAATCAGTAGTAAAAGATTTTATAAAAAAACGAAAAAATGATAATTTGGGCTTAGTTGTTTTTGGAACATACTCTTTTGTAGCATCTCCATTAACTTACGATAGAAATATACTCTCACGCATAGTTTCACAGTTGCAAGTTGGAATGGCAGGGCAATATACGGCTCTGTATGAAGCTTTAGCACAAGGTGTAAATTTACTAAAAATGAGTAAATCGAAATCAAAAGTAGCGATTTTACTTACAGATGGGTACTCTACTGCTGGGGTAGATAAAATCCCTCTTGATGTAGCTTTGGAAATGGCGAAGAAAGAGGGTGTTAAAGTTTACCCTATTGGAATAGGTGCGCCAAACGGATATAACCGTGCTGTACTTATGAAGATAGCAAAAGAGACGGGTGGTGTTGCTTTTGGTGCATCAAACGCAACACAACTACAAGAGATATATAAGAAAATAAATAAGTTAGAGAAAGTAGAAATAAAGAATGAGACATTTTCATATTTACACTATTTTTATTTTTATCCACTCTTTATTGGGCTTATTTCACTTTTGTTGTATGTTTATTTAAGAAACAGAAGAGGAGCACAGAGATGACATTTTTACATCCAGAATTTTTATATTATATGTTGCCTATTGTTGTCATACTTTTTGGACTTTTACTTACACAAAAAGAGTCTCAAGCAAACTTTTTTTCAGCTGAGGTTATAAAGAAATTAAGTGTCTCATCAAATACGCTTACTCTCAAAGTGAGAAATGTACTCTTTTTTATTATATCGGTATTGATTATAATTGCACTTGCAGAGCCTGTTATTAAAGATGGAAAAGTGGAAGTAAAAGAGAAGAGTGCAGATATTATGATAGCTTTAGATATTTCCGACTCAATGTTAGCGACGGATGTCTATCCAAACCGTCTTAAACTAGCAAAACAAAAAGCTTTAGAGTTCTTGCATCTAGCACCAAATGAGAGAATAGGAGTTATTGCTTTTGCAAAAAACTCTTATCTTGTTTCACCTCTTAGTTTTGACCATGATGCTGTAAAATTTTTACTCTCAAAACTTGATACTACATCCATAACAGAGCAGGGTACAAATATAATGTCAATGCTACAGGTTGTAAGTAAAAGTGTGAAAAATGATGCAAAAAAATATATATTACTTTTCAGTGATGGTGGCGATAGTCATAATTACTCTAAAGAGATAGCTTATGCAAAAAAGCAAGGAATTGTAGTTTTTGTGCTTGGTATGGGAACAAAGCAGGGTGCACCAATAAAAATGAAAAATGGTGAATTTATTAAACAAAATGGCAAAATAATCATCTCTAAATTGAATGAAAATATTGCTAATCTAGCAATAAAAACAGGTGGTGTCTATATTACCAATGTCAATTCAGATAAGGATGTAAAAGCAATGCTTAAAGAGATAGAAGGAAGTGTGAAGAAAAAAGAGCGAAAATCTCAAGAGATTGAGAAGTATATACAACTCTTTTACTATCCTTTAGGCTTAGCTTTACTGCTTTTAATGATTGCAATATCTTCTATAAACAAAAGAGTAAAATTAGAAATTCCTACTGCATTTATGTTAACTCTGTTTTTACTGCATCCTTCAATTTCAAATGCAGGTATGCTTGATTTTATGGATTTGAAAGATGCAAAGCAAGCGTATGAGCATAAAGATTATGCTAAAAGTGCAAAATACTATGATGCTTACGCCAAAAGTGCAAAAAATGATGAAGGGTACTACAACGCTGGAAATTCTCTCTACAAGCAGGGCAAATATAAAGAGGCTCTAAAAAATTATGAGAAAGCAACTTTTTCAAATAAATCATTTCGTGCTGATAATTTTGCAAATATGGGAAATAGTTATGCCAAAATGGGTTCCGAAAAAGATTTAAAAGAGGCGGTGAATGCATATGAAAAATCTTTAAAACTCAAAGAAGATAAGGCAATACGAGAAAATCTTGAAGCTGTAAAAAAAGCTTTAAAAAAGAAAAAACAGCAGAAAAAGAAGCCCAATAAAAAACAAAATAACAAAAAGAAGAAACAGCAACAGAAAAAACAGAATCAGAAAGATCAGAAAAAGAATAAAAACCAAAAGAATAAAGATTCTAAACAGAACAAAGGCAAAGGAGATAAAAATAAGAAGAGCGATAAAAAGAGCGATATGAAATCTAAAAAGTCTTCTGAAAAAGAGTCTCAAAAATCTAAGAAAGAACAGCAGAAAAAAAACACGAGTGCAAAACCAGAAAAAGCTAAAGAGCTTAAAAAACAGCAAAAAAACAAGAAACAGTCTCAATCGGCAAGTGCTCATGCAGTAAAAAGTAAGATGAGTAATGCAGAGGAGAAAAAATGGTTGAAACAACTCAATAAAGACCAAAATACTTTTCTTTATAGATTAAATAAAAATAATAAATACAATGAGGATAATACAGATGAAAAACCTTGGTAAAAAAATAGTAATTATTTTCGCTTTTCTCTCTACTACAATTTATGCAAATGTTATTGCAGAGGTGTCCCCTAAAGTTGTTTACAGTGGAGATGAAGCAACATATACGCTTAGAGTTGATGGCAGTAAGATAGAAAAACCAATTATAAGTACATTATGTGCAACAGATGTAACAGGAACTAGTTCTCAAACAAGCATACAGATGATAAATATGGACTATAAAAAAAGTTATATTTTAAGTTATACATTTGTGCCACAAAAGAGTTGTGTCATTGCTCCTATAAGTTTAAAAGTTGATGGAAAGGTTGTGAAGTCAAATGCAGTAAATGTAGTAGTAAAAAAACCAACACAAAGCAAAAATGCAAATTTTTTACTTTCATTAAAGGCTTCAAAAAGTAATCTTTATGTTGGAGAACCTTTTACGCTTGAGCTGACATTTCGTCAAAGTAAAAATGCTCAGGTAGTTGATTCTAAATTTGTTGCACCGAAGTTTAAAGGATTTTGGGTAAAAGGAACGCCTAAAACAACGAGAAGTGAAACAGATGAGTATGTCATTACAAAAGCACGCTATAAATTAGCACCACAAAGAGAGGGTAATCTTACTATTAATCCTGCAGCGATTAAAATCGCAAGTAGAGTTAATTCAAACGATTCATGGGGGATGATTATTCCTCAAGTGAAATGGAGAACATATTACTCAAATGAGGTTCACATTCACGCTAAGGCTCTCCCAAATAATGCAAAACTTGTAGGAAACTTTACGATTAAAGCTACTGCAGATAAAACGACAATCAATCCTAGTGAAGCGGTGAATGTAACAGTCGAAGTGGACGGTAATGGTGACCTTGAAGATATTGGAAGTTTTAAACCTTACATTAATGGTGTCAATGTTTTTGGTGAGAAAATAGAGATACGAGGAAATAAACTTACGCAAAAACTTGCTTTTGTGTCAGATAAAGATTTTACTATTCCTCCTTTTAGTCTCTCTTTTTACAATTTAAAAACAAAAAAAGTAGAAAAGATAGAGACAAAAGCTATTCGTATAAAAGTGAATGGAAGTACAAATAAAACAGAGAAATTGCAGATAGAAAAAGCACAACCATCAAAGATTGCAGTACAAACTACATCACAAACAAATGCAGGTAATACAAAAATAGATGTTTTTTGGATGCTCGTTGTATTTCTTTTAGGTACTGCGTTTGGAATTGCTTTAATGGTATGGCAACCTCTTAGATTTATAAAAAAGGTAAAATCCTTTAATGTCAAAGATGAAAAACTTTTACTTATGAAACTTTTACCGTTTAAAGATAAAGATGCAGAGGTACAAAAAATAGCAGATATATTAGAGGCAAATATTTACTCTTCTAAAAAAGAGCAGATAGATAAAAAACTCTTAAAAGAGATACTTAAAAAGTACGAGATTATTTAATCTAAGATGTCGTAGAGTTTATTTGCATGAGCCATCTCTTGATGGACTTTGTCCCACTCATCGTTTTGAATCTCTTGTTTGAGGTTTTGTAGCTCTTTTTCAAAAAGTGTTATGGCCTCAAGGAGATTTTCTTTGTTTTGTGTAAAAACATCTTCCCACATATATGGCGAGCTTTTTGCAAGGCGACTCATCGAACGAAATCCTCCTGCTGCGAGAGCTAAAATATTATGTTTGTTCTCTTGTCTAAGTACAGTATTTGCAATAGAATAAGATATGGCATGAGGCATATGAGAGATAAAAGCAGCGTGTCTATCATGGTCATGTGCACTCATAAAATATTTTTTCATATTGAGTGCTTTAAAGATTTTTCTTGCAATTTTTCGTTGTATTGCTCCACTCTCTTCAAGGTCACATAAAACGACTACTTTATCGTCATAAAGACCTTCTATTGCAGCCTTTGGACCAAAATTTTCTGTACCTGTCATAGGGTGTGCTGCAACAAAGTTTTTACGGATGCTTGTTGGAACTGAAGCGACTATTTTCTCTTTGGTACTTCCTAAATCTATGATTGTTGTCTCAGGTGCTACATCTTGCATCTCTTGAAGTACTACTATAACTCCATTTACAGGAATAGCCAAAAATATAGCATCGCATTTCCTAATTGTTTTAAAACTAACAATTTTCTCAACGAGATTGAGTGCTAGTGCATCTTTTTTATGTCTCTCATTATGGTCGTAACCAACAATTTTATCAATAAAATCAAGTTTTTTAAGTGAGAGTGCTAAAGAGCCACCCATAAGTCCTAGACCGATAATTCCTATATTCATATGCCATCTTTATTTTTAATTTTATAATTATACTATTTTTTTACCTCCTATTAACCTCAAAATGGGTAAAATCTTTATCTATTTTTATATATGGAATTTTAATGAAAATCTTTTTATCTACACTTTTTTTACTCTTAAGTGCCACTCTTTATGCACAAGTTGTTAAACAAATTAATTTTGATGGACTTGTCCATATATCAAAGCCAGTTGCTCTACGCATGCTCCCTTTTGAAAAAGGAGACAATATTAATGTTGAAAATGTTGACAAGGCGATTAAAATTTATTTTAATCAGGGTTATTTCAATGATATATGGACAACATTTAATGATGGAGTTTTGACATTCTACTTTAAAGAAAAAGCAATTATTTCTCAAGTAAAGCTTAAAGGCTGGAAAGAAGATGATAAAGATATTATGAAGAATGTTGTTCAGATTAAAAAAGGGACACTCTATGATAAAGAAAAACTCGAAGCAGCAAAAAAACGCATTATTGCAGCTATATCACAAAAGGGAAAAATTGACTCTGTTGTTGAAATAGAGACAAAGCATCTTAAAAATGGAAGTGTAAAAGTAACATTTGTTGTAAATCCTGGAGAAGAGATAACCATCACAAAACTCCAGTATAGTGGTGTAAAACACCTTAAACCTAGCGATTTTAACTCTGTAATAGCAAATAAACAACACCAGTGGATGGGTTGGCTTTGGGGTCGAAACGATGGTAAAATGCATTTGCGTGACTTGCAATATGATAATTTACGAATCCGTGATTATTATATGCAATATGGTTATTTAGATGCACAAGTAAATCCTCCTTTTGTTCGTGTAAATTTTGACAATTATACAGCCAATATGAGTTATCAAATTTCAGAAGGAAATGCCTATAAAATTTCTAAAATCTCTATTTATCAAACAAAGCATGTTATCGCAGAAAAAAAGCTTACAAAACTACTTTCTATGAAAGTTGGAGAAATCTTTAATATTAAGAAATTTAGGACAGATTCTCAAAAGATTAAAACGGCAATAGGTGACTTGAGTTATGCTTTTGTGCAGGTTGTTCCTGATTTGAAAAAGAATAAAAAAGACAACACTGTAAATGTAATTTTCAAAGTAATGCCTGGAGATAAAGTAAAAATACGCAATGTGCTTATTTCAGGAAATACAAGAACGCTTGATAGAGTTATTCGTCGTGAACTCTATCTTGGACCGGGCGATATGTTCTCTTTAACAGATTTAAAAGATTCTCGAAATGCCTTAGGTAGATTAGGATTTTTTGCTAGTAATATTATTGAAGAGAAAAGAATTGATCAACATACTATGGACCTTATTGTGAAGGTAAAAGAGACACCTACGGGTAATATACAACTTGGTGGTGGTTATGGAACACAAGGGGGACTTTTACTAAGTGTTGGTGTAAATGATAGAAATATTTGGGGAAGTGGTATTAATATTGGACTAAAAGCTGAAAAATCACAGACAACACAAAACTATTCATTTAATATTTCAAATCCACGCCTGAATGATAGTGACTTTAGTGGTAATTTTTCTATCTATCACTCTGTATATAATTATGGAAGTTATACAGTTTTGAGTGATGGTGTGACAGTTGGAACGGGGCATAAATTTTCTCGTCATATTAACGGATATTTAGGGTATGGATACTCTGGAAACTATTATACATTTTCAAATACCCTAGATAGAAATCTTATAGATACTTACTATTTTGAAAATTATACAAAAAGTAGTGTTACGGTGAGTCTTGCCTGGGATAATACCGATGACTATTATCTTCCTCGTGAAGGGTTTACACTCTCTCAAAGTTTTGAAAAAGCAGGACTTGGTGCAAAAGCAGATTTTTTAAAAGCAAGAACAAAATTTGCAAAATATTATGGTTTAAATAATCTTGTTGGTTTTGATGCTATCTTTAGATATAAAGCAAGATATAATGCAATTATTAACAATGGTTATGTGCCAATTGCTGAAAAATTTTATATGGGTGGTATTGGTAGTGTTAGAGGGTATCAAGCTTATTCTCTCTCTCCTACTATTGCTAGTAGAAATGGTAGCCGTAAAATAGGTGGAACACAAACATTTTCAAATACTGTAGAACTAAGTTTTCCTTTGCTTCCTAAAGCAAAAATGCGTCTTGTTACTTATGTTGATGGAGGGTTTATTGCAGATAATATAACATCAAATTTATTGACAAATAATATTGCAAGAGCTGGATATGGTGCAGGGTTAGAGTGGTTTTCACCAGTTGGACCTATTCAGTTAATGTTTTCAAATCCTATTGATCCTCATCCTGGTGATGATATAGCGCATTTTCAATTTACAATGGGACAAAGATTTTAATAGTAAATTATTACTATGCTATCTCCATTGATGTGGGACCCCTGCCTTTTGTTATCTTGTTAAACACTCATCTGAATTTTATTAGATGCAAATTGATGAATAAGCATCTGAATGATATTTTGATAAGGTACACCACTCTCTAATGCTTTTTTCTTTAGTTCATAAATATCATTTTCTCCAACTCTTATAGAGATAGCTTTTTTCTTTTGATTCTTTACATAGGATTGTAACTCTTTTATTCTGTTATCAATGCTACCACGACTTTCCCATTCATCATTTTCAACACTTTGAAGTATATCAGTTTCATATTCATCTAAATCTATCATTTGAGATCCTTTCTATTGTATTTTTTATTCATTTTTCTTGATGGGATTATAGTTTTTAAAAATATTGATTTATCATCTTCAACATAAGGGACAAGATACTTGGCTTTTAGACTGAATTTAGGCTATTTTTTAGAAATATTTTTGTTTTTACAAAATATCCCAAAAAAGATGAGATATTTGTAAAATTGAGGTGAAAAATTAGGCTAAATTAGGAACGAATTGGACTAAGTTCACAGTCTCAACGATTTGTTATATGTCTCAAAATGCTGTTTAATTGAATTTTTCAAGGATATTGATAAAAAAGTAGGCACAGCATTTCCTATCTGTAAATTTTTTGAACTTCTTGAACCATAAAATATATAATTATCAGGAAAGCATTGTATTCTCGCACCTTCTCTAGTTGTTAAAGGTCTGGGTGCTTTTGGATGGATACATCTTGAAGATGATGGTGTGCTTAAATTTCTTGTAATTGTAGGAGTTGGTCTCTCCCACCATAACCTACAATAAGTATTTTTAAATCCTGATTTAGGTCGTAATTCTTCTGGTGCATCTTGTGGTGTTCCACCATCAGGTAAACACTCCATAAGTTGTACTAATTTATCATTATTTTTTGGGGCATTATGATCCATTAGTTTTTCAGGAGCATTTTTTCTCATTAGTTTTTGAAACTCATTATTTGGTTTACTGCCATATTCAAAACTTTCTTCGTTACTTTTAATAAATGGTAAATCACTTATTGCTTCTGATAGAGTTAAATATGGTTTTAAATTTTGGTTAAAAATATTATTATTATTTTTGCTAGAGTGAGTTGGTTTAGGATATTCAAAATCTTGATTTAATTTTGTACCAATTATTATTACTCTTTCTCTGATTTGTGGTACACCATAATCTGCTGAATTTAAAACTTCATATTTAACTTTATATCCTAATGATTTAAAACGAGATAAAATTGTTTTTAATAATTCACCTTTTTGCATAGATAAAAGCCCTTTAACATTTTCAAATAAAAAAACTTTAGGGTTTAACTCTTCTAATACCCTATAATATTCTTGAAATAGTTGACCTCTTGGGTCATCAAGTAATCTTTTTCCTACGGTTGAAAAGGCTTGACAAGGTGGACCACCAACAATTAAATCAATATCACCCTTTTTAATTTGTAAATCTTTAGTAAGATTTTCAAGTCCGAAATCTTTTATATCATAATTATATATTTTAACTGCTGGATGATTTAATGAATATGCTTTAGCCATGTCAGGTAAAAGTTCATTTGCTGCTACTATTTCAAAATTCTCATCATGTGCAAAGCCATAACTAAGCCCACCAACTCCTGCAAATAAATCTAAAACTTTAAATTTTTTATTAATCATTTTTAATCTGCAAATATATCATCTAGCGAAGGTGGTGTTTCAGTTAGTTTCCAAGTAAAATAATTTTGATCTATATTGAAAACAGTTTGACCTTCCATTTGTTGTCTTGTAATCCAATTTACATTATCATCTTCTATTTCATCTAATTTAATAAATGCTACTTGACCATTAAATAAATCAAAATGAATTGCTAATGAAGATATTCCATTAGTTTTAAAAATTTTTTTTGCTTCTAGAACTTTATGTTGTTTAATATCATTTACACCAACAAATCCAGATTGTACTTCAATTCTTAATTTACTACCATCTTTTAATGTAATTTCCAAATCAGCTGTTGGTGTTCTTTTAAAAGATTCTATATTTACTAAATCATCATCACCAATTAATGATATATCTTTAAGGCTAACTTCAAATATTTTACTTAATGCCTTAAGAAAATAATTTGAAATAATATATCCTCTCATCCATGAAAAATATACTTGTTCGGGTCTTCTTCCTTGATTATTTAATCTCTTTATAATATCATTGTCTTTTAATTTATTGAAAACTAACGCTACATTATCAGTACAAAATTCATCTATTTTAATTACATTGATATCTTTTGAAACTAATGAATTTATTTTTCTAATTATTTCAATAAGCCTAGTATTTAATAATTTTATATAGTTATAATCAACAGTTGGTGTTATATCTTTTCCTGCAAAAAATTTCTTGACATCACCTTGATTTGTAAAACCTAATTCTTTTCTATATTCTTTAAAATATTGAGTTGTTATTATTGTATTCATACTAATTAATCTTTTGGCAAATATGTAAGAATATCTTCAATGAATTTGGAACTTATTTGCCCATTATTACCTATATGTTCACTATCAGGAGGTGTACCTAATTGACTGTTTATATGTTGTACAATTGTTGGTTTATCTGAATTTTTATTTATTAATTTTGTTATTCCATGACTTATTTCGAGTAATCCATCTTTGGTTATTGTTCCATTCTGAGGATTGAATAAGTTTGTAGATATAGTTATATTAAGCTTAGTTAATAAGTCTTGCATTAGTTCTTGTTTTGTTTTCATAAACATCCTTAATATTGTAAATTTTATTATATCTAAGTTTTATTTATACAATTGTGAAAGTAAAATAATAAGATAAATTTCATCAGACAACGGTTGAGTACAAAAATATGTTACCTGTTTTTGTACTCTTTTAGTTCTCCAATGTAATGGTTGCGTGATATTGCAACAGCTTTTAAAATTTTGAAATTCTTTTTATCGTAACACCAGTTATATTACTTAACATACAAAATATTACTTAAGTTCAGAGGTGATTGAGTTGAAAACTACTTTAAAATCTTCATTCTCACAATGGAGTTTGTTGAGTGCATCTTTTGTGAGATAGAGATTTCGTTGAGAGTTTATATGGAGTGTACCATTTTCAAATTGCATGGTAAAGTCAATATTTCTAGGTCTATGACTTAGTAGAATAATACTGAGTGAGAGTAAAAAACTGAGTTGCTTCGTTGTTTTTTGTTTTGGGAGGAGCGTAGCGTATTTTTTAAGATGGCTATTTGATGGGAGTTTATTTTTGGCATACCGTGTAAGTGTTGCTATAAGCATAATATCTTTATGGCTAAATCCATACTCTAAAGCTGTTTGAATAAGATAATAAGTATGCTTGTTTTGTGAATAAAAATGGATACTTCTTCCTGCTGGATAAAGCTTTGCCGCAACTGCAAGATTTACTCTATACTGTGCGTGTATTTCAAAATAGGGTGCAGTCAAATCAAAAAGTTGTTTGCTTAAGTGTGCAAGTTGGTTTGAAAATGCTTTATCTTGAACATGAGCATCGAGTATATGTTTTACCGATGTGTTGTAATTGTGAGGAAATTTATCTTTTGAATTTCGTAATAAATCATGAAGATAGACTCCCTCTCTAACACCTACACCACTTGTAATAATATTTTCAATAGCAATTTTCTTTAGTAGCCTTTGTAAAATAAGTGTTCCGGGTTTAATAACATCAAATCTATTCTCTTCTATGGAGAGGTTTTTAAGCTTTTTTTCATCACTTTTTAGTACCTTGTCAATAAACTTTTCAAAAACTTCTTTCTTATATTGAAAAGCATGGAGTTTATTTAAAGGGTAATCGGATTGCAAAAGTATTGCATTTGAGATTGCACGAAATGTTCCACCAATTCCTATGAGTGTCTCGATTTTTTCATTAGGAATATTTTGAAGTTGTTTGTCTATGTATTTTATGGCACCATCAATATTATTTGTATCAAAATAGAGCTCTTTGAGGCGTACTGTACCGAGTTTTAGAGATGTTGTTTGAGAAACATTGTCTGCATCAATAAACGCAAGCTCCGTTGAGCCTCCACCTATATCTATACTAAGAGCATTTTTTTGTTTTGGGAGGAGATTTGCACATGCTATTGCACCAAAATAAGCCTCTTTTTCTCCACTAATTACTTTTATGTTTAGTTTGAGCTTTTCTCTAACACGCTTTAAAAACTCTTGTTTGTTGGGAGCATCTCTTAGGGCAGAAGTAGCGACACAGAGTGTCTTTCTTGTTTGAAAAGATTGTGCAATTTGTACAAAATCACGCAGAGCATCAAAAGTTCTTTGCATTGGAAGCTCTTGTAACTCACCACCATTATTGTAGGCATGCTCAGCTATGCGAACTTTTGATTTCTCTTCGTAAAGTAGATGAAAAGCAAAGCGAGAAGTTTTTTCATAGATGACCATTCTAACAGAGTTCGATCCAATATCTATGACTGCTACTCTTTTTGCCAAAATTTACTCTTCTAGTTCTAAGTTTTTGTATTTGAATTGCAACTCAGCAATTGTCTCTACATTATCTTTATCTGGGACAATACAATCAACAGGACATACTGAAATACATGCTGGTTCATCATAGATACCAACACACTCTGTGCAACGGTCAGGATCAATATAATAAATAGGGTCTCCCTCTTCTATTGCTATTGTTGGACACTCTTCTCGACATGCATCACATGCAATACATTCATCATTTATGATTAAAGCCATATTTTAAAACCTTATATTTTATCTTTTAGTTATTCTGTGAGCGATTTATAACAAAATAAAGCTTTATTGTTTTTTAATTATACATGAAAGTTGTGAATTTAACCCTAAAGAGGCTACCGTTCCATCCACCCCATCTGTTCTATTTTTAATACTAATTTTTGCTCCAAGTGCATCAGCCGCACTTTTTGCTAAAAAAAGTCCTAGACCTACACCAGATTTATTTCCTTGTCTTTTAAATGGTGCAAACAAATCAACAGCATCATCAATACCACACCCCTCATCAATCACCTCTATAAGAAGTCCAAAATCGTCTTGACGACTTTGAAGTGTAACGCTTTTTTCTTTTGGCGTAAATTTGAGTGCATTTTGTAAAAAGTTTTGTATGATTTGATTGAGCAGACTTACTTGAAGGAGTGCCATAAAACCATCTGGTTGTAAATTAATTATAAGTTCTTTTTTCTCATTTTCTGCTAAGAGTTTAAAATCATTTGCTTTTTGTTTGAGAATTTGGATGACATCTACTTCTGTAGGTTTTTCTAGTTGCGCTCCCTCTTGTCGTCCAATATTTAAAATATTTGAGACAATAATATTCATCTCATCTATTGTTTTATTTGTAACTTTGAGTGCCTCTATATACTCCTCTGGAGAGCGTTCTTTTATGAGTGTGACTTGATTTTTTAGTTTAATAACTGCAAGAGGTGTTTTGAGTTCATGAGCTGTACCTATAAAAAGTTCTTTTTGGTATTTGACAAAGTTTTGTATTCGTGAAATAAGCCTATTTATAGTCTCTCCAAGAGGCTCAAATTCCATTGGAAGTTCTTTTGTTTTGATGGGACTCATAAGATGTTCATTCATATTTGAAAGTCTTTTATTGAGTGCTGTAATAGGGACGATGAGCATTTTAGAGAGTATAATTGCATAAATAATTACAAGGAGAAATCCTGCAATATTGATAATAAAGATATATCGAAGAATTTTATTTAAAAGGTGCTTTGTTGGTGTTATATCTTTTGTAATTTTAAGATAACTATTTGTCGATGATTGAAAAGGGTAGATAATAGTAAGCTCAGTATGCTTTTTTTCTGTTTTTTCATATACATTGATTTGAATATTTTTCTCATGAAGATGAATAATTTTAACATTTAAAGAAAGAAGTGTTCCTGAAAACATTTCTTCATTTGTTTGGTAAACTGATTTGTCGTTTACAATATTCTTCGCATAGTGTGTTAGTTCATTAATCTTATCAGCATAAATAGATCTTTGAATATAAAAATAGAGAAGTGATGAAAATATAAATATAAGCATAGCAGATGAGAAGATGAGCTGTATAAGAAAATTGCGTCTTATACTTTTTTTGGTAATCACAATGAACCCCTTACATTTTTGTAAGGGGAATTATAGCATTAAACTTCTTTTGGAAAACAAAAACGGTACCCACGACGGCGTACAGTTTCAATAGTAGTAATGTTTAAAGGTTTGTCCATTTTTTGTCTAATTTGGTTAATTGCCACTTCAATTACATTTGGAGTAACAAGTTCTGGTTCTTCCCAGATTGCATCAAGGAGTTGCTCTTTAGAGACAATTTGATCACGATGACGAGCAAGGTGAGTAAGTACTTCAAAAGGTTTTCCTTTGAGTTCTATATCATTCTCTTTATAAGTAATTTTTTCTTCTTCAGGGTTAATAGTCAAATCTTCGATTTCAATGATATTACTACCACCAAAGCGTAAACGAGCCTCAAGACGAGCAATAAGAACATCAAAGTCAAAAGGTTTTCTAATGTAATCATCTGCACCAGAACGGAGTGCTTCTATTTCGCTTTCATTGTCATCTCTTGCAGAGAGAACTACAACAACAGTTTTTGGAGTATTTGCTTTAATTGCACCAATGATGTCCACAGAATTTCCATCTGGAAGCATCCAATCCATAAGCACTAAATCGTAATTACGAATGTCAAGGTAATATTCACCATCTTTAAGTGTTTCAACAACATCACTTTGGTAACCAAACTCTTTTAGCCCTTCAGCAAGCATTTTATTTAATGTAACTTCATCTTCTATAATTAGAATACGCATTGATTGTTTCCTATTTCTTAAATATTTGTGAAATCATATCATAATTTTAGGTTACTTTAAAGTTTTTTTCAATTTTTTTTAAAAAAAAATGAAGTTAGGATTAAGAATTAAATTTGTAAATATTGGAGACACTTACCTTACAGTTGGGAAGAATAGAGGGTTTTGTGATTTTTAGATTGAGTAAAACAATGTTTGAAAAGTTTGTTTGTAAAAGAGAAGACAAATTTTCTAAAGCATCTTCAATAAGTA
>JALSWC010000155.1 GCA_027060825.1 Sulfurimonas sp. | reverse complement strand
AACAGCTTAAAAATATACTGAGCAGTATTTCATCACAGTTTATGCTTACTACGCCAGAGGAGATTGTTGAGGTTGAAGCCCAACCTGTTATTGAAGAAAAAAGTAAAGTAATTTCTTTGAAAAAATACCTTAAAAAGCAGAATTTTTCTCAAAAGAAAGAGGAAAAAATAAAGAAGAGATTTCAAAAGAGTGCGAAAAAAGAGGATGAGAGAATAATAGTGATAGGTTCTAAATATTATCTTGATGTACTAAAATTTGATTATAATGACTTGGTAAAATAGGCTATGAATATCATTATAGCAGGTGCTGGGAAGGTTGGTTTTAATCTTGCAAAGACACTTTGTATAGGGCATAATGTCACCATTATAGACCAAAATTCTGAAGCACTCGATAGAATCCAAGAGAGCCTTGACATTATGCCTTTGCGTGGTAATGTGGAAGATTCTAAGACCTATGCAAGTTTTACAGATAAAGATATTGACCTTTTTATAGCTGTTACAAATCTTGACAATGTCAATCTTATCTCTGTTTTAATGGCAGATGCTGTTTTAAATATTGATAGAAAGTTTGTCCGTTTACAAAAAGAGTTCTTTCATGAGAGTGATGTAAAAGAGCGACTCAATATTGATAAATTGATTTTCCCAGTGGCACTTACCTCTCAAGCCATCTCTTCACTCTTACAATATCCAAAAGCAAATAATGTAAAATTTTTTAAATATACAGAGTATAAGCTTATATCGGTCATGGTTTCAAGCCGTTTTGTGCCACAAACTTTTGAATCAGAAAATTTTATGATTGTAGGAATAGAGCGAAAAAAAGATTTTTTTATTCCTTGTACTTCTAGTGTAGAAGTGCTTCCAAATGACCTTGTTTATTTTTTTGGCTTAGAAGAAGAAATTCGTACGCTATGTCAAAAGTTGGAGTTAGAGACAAATAGTGACATTCAACGCTGTGTTGTCTTTGGAGGAGCAGAGTTAGGTGTTTCTATATCGAAAGAACTTGTAAAAGTTGGACGAGATGTAAAACTTGTAGAGGAAGATTTGGCTCTATGTGAAAAAGCAGATGAAGCTTTAGAGGGAAAAGTCTCTATCATTAATTCTAAATACCGTTCTCATGATGTTTTTGAAGATGAAGACCTTGATAGTGCCGATATTTTTATAGCAGCCACTAACAATGATGAGTTTAACATCATTAAATGTTTAGAAGCAAAAGAGAGTGGCATCAAAAAGGTTGTAGCCATAAATAATGAAATGGAGTACTACAACTTGATGCATGCTTTAGGTATTGTCGTTGTGCGTGGTCCAAAAATTAGTGCATACAACACTATAATGGAAGAGGTAAGCTCTACGGGTGTCGTTATTCAAAAAAGTTACTGTGGGGCTAAGGCTATCATCTTTATGCGTAAAGTTTTTCAAAGTTCAGGCTTGGTAGATAAAAAAATAAAACCATTATCTACAGAAAAATCTGCGATTTTTTATATGCGTCAAGATATAGTTTACCCTTTAACTGAAAAAATGATTTTGCAAGAGAATGATTTGATTATTGCGTTTTCTCCAACAAAAGAGAGTACAAAAGTGAAGCAGTGGATCTATGGTCTTTAAAAATATACTAAAAATATTATCACTTATTGGAATGACGGTTTCAGTAATTTTTTTGCTAGATATTTTGGTAGGTATAATTTATCATGAGCGTTATAGTGAGTTTTTGGAGTATGATGCACTCTTTTTTTCTATCAACCTTTTTATATGGCTCTTTTTACGAACACATGAACTGAATTTGAAAATAAAAGATAGCATTTTAGTGGTAAATCTGCTCTGGATTCTTTTGGGTATTGCTGGTGCTATTCCTTTAGTTCTCTATACCCATGTCTCTTTTGCATCTGGCTTTTTTGAGTCCATTAGTGGCTTTACTACAACAGGTGCAACGGTCTATACAAATATAGAAGATTTGCCACATATGATACTTTTTCATAGAAGTTTAATGCACTGGCTAGGAGGGCTTGGGGTTATTGTCCTTGGTGTTGGACTTCTCTCTATGATAAATCCAACAGGAAGTCTTTCGCTTTTTAAGGCTGAATCAACAGGTGTACAACTTGAAAAACTCACACCAAAAATAAAAGATACTGCAGTAAGTCTTTGGCTTGTCTATTTTGTGCTTACTTTTTTTGATATTTTACTTTTGAAATTTTTTGGAATGAATTGGTTTGATGCAGTTAATCATGCATTTTCAACCGTTTCAACAGGAGGCTTTTCTACCAAAAATAACTCTATGGGATATTTTGTTTCTCAAGATGGTATCATCTGGACGACAACTGTTTTTATGATGCTCTCAGGCATAAACTTTTTAGCACATTTGAAGCTCTATCATAAAGACTTTTCAGGCTATAAAACAGAAGAGGTTCGTTGGTATTTACTTATCTTTTTGGCACTGAGTTTAGCATTGACATTTGTGCATGTAGATACCACGGGAGACTCTTTTTATGATGCTCTAAAAAATTCAAGTTTTACTATTGCCTCTGTTATGACAACGACTGGATTTGCGACCATTGATTATGGAGCTTGGTCACATCTTGCTATTGCTATTGTATTTGTAGGACTTTTAATGGGTGGTAATGCAGGCTCAACTGCAGGTGGTATAAAAATTATCCGTCATGTCATTATTTTTAAAACACTCTCTAGTGAACTCAAAAGAATTATTCATCCAAATACCATCATATCTGTTTTTGTAGATGGTGTAAAGCAAAAAGAGAGAATCCTCTCCTCTACATTTGGATTTTTTCTGCTTTTTATGATTACTGTTGCCGTTGTTACAGTTTACATTTATGCAAGAGGGTATGATGCTATGAGTGCTATCTCTGGAGCCTTTGCTCTTGTTGGAAATGTAGGTCCAGGGTTCTCTCTTGTAGGGCCAGCAGACAACTTCGCATTTTTTAGTGATTTTGATAAAATTTTCTTCTCAATTGCTATGATTATAGGCAGACTTGAGTGCTATACAGTCTTTGTGTTACTGAGTAGTTCTTTTTGGAAAAAGTTTTAGATTTTTTTTGAAAAATAGTAACCACCTTCCTTTTTTTATGTAATAATTAGATAAGTAAAAGGAATTTCATAAAAAGAGGTAGATGAATGATAAAAAGACATGTAACGGAGCAGACGGCTATATTTTTTAGTGTTGCGAAGTGGGTCTTTTTATCCTCAATTATTGGGGTGATAATTGGTGCAACGGTTACACTTTTCTTAAAAATTTTATCCTATGGTGATGTAAGTCGTTCTCTTGTTCCCTTTGATTATTATTACCTCCTTCCAGTGGCACTTGTTGCAAGTGTTTGGCTCACAAAAAAGTTTGCACCAACAGCAGAGGGACATGGTACTGAAAAGGTTATTTCTGCGGTACATAAAGATGAAGGGAAAATAGATGTTTCTGTTATTCCTATTAAAACATTAACAACGGTTTTAACCATCTTTGCCGGTGGTTCTGTGGGAAAAGAGGGTCCAGGTGCGCAGATAGGGGCAGGCATGGCCTCTCTTGTCTCTTCCCTTTTAAAGTTTAAAAAACAAGATAGAAAAAAACTCGTTATTTGTGGTATTAGTGCTGGTTTTGCAACTGTTTTTGGAACTCCAATTGCAGGGGCTATTTTTGGTGTTGAAGTGCTTATTATTGGTGTAATTATGTACGATGTTCTGCTTCCCTCTTTCATTGCAGGATTTGCTGCGTTTACAACTGCACAGTTTTTAGGTATAGATTACACTTACTATGATATGCACTTTGTTGAAACTGTCTCTTTAGATATGTCTTTGATTTTAAAAGTAATTTTAGCAGGACTTTTCTTTGGAATTGTTTCGGATATTGTTATCACTGTTATCTCTCAAATGCATCATAGGATTAAAAAGATAAAAGTAAGTTTATATGTAAAAGCTTTTGTTGGAGGCTCTCTTGTAGTGCTTTTAGCTATTGTATTTGGAGAACAGTACTTAGGTCTTGGGCTTAATACCATTGCTGATGCTCTGAGTCAAAATCCTGCAGATTATCAAGATATTCATTGGTACACTTTCATACTTAAAACTGTATTTACTGCTTTCTCTTTAGGTGCTGGGGGAAGTGGTGGGGTTATTACACCTATTTTTTATATTGGTGCAACAAGTGGGAACTTTTTTGGTTCTATTATTTCTCCTGAGCATATCTCTCTTTTTGCTGCTTTAGGTTTTGTAAGTGTCGTTGCTGCTACAACAAATACTCCTATTGCTTCTACCATTATGGCAGTGGAACTTTTTGGTATAGATATAGCACACTATGCTGCACTCTCTGCTGTTATTAGCTTTTTGATTTCAGGGCATAGAAGTATCTTCTCTTCTCAAATTTTGGCGATGAAAAAATCTGAAATGTTGAGTATGAAAATAGGCGATGAGGTAGAAAATATTAATATCTCTTTAGAAGAGCATGAGATGAATAAAATAGATAAGTTTAAAAGAAGATTACATAAAAAGAAAAAGAAGTAAAAGAGTATGAAAACACTATTTATAGGTGGCATAAAGAGTGGAAAATCTCGAAATGCAGAAGAGTATATTGAAAAACTTTCAAATGAGAAACCTGTCTATTTGGCAACAACAGAGTTTGTTGATGATGAGATGCAACAAAAGATAGACGCACATAAAAAGATGCGTGAAGATAAGTTTATTACAGTAGAAGAGGCCCTTAATCTTAAAGAGAAGATAGAGTTGCAAAGGGGTGCTGTTTTAGTAGAGTGTTTGAGTATGTGGATAAATAATATGCTCTATCATGAAAAATCTTACGAAGATATGCAAGCAGAACTCTCTATGGTTTTACAACTCAAGCAAGATATTGTTTTTGTTATAAATGATGTAAGTTGTGGGGTTATTCCTGAGAATAAATTAGCAAGAGAGTTTGTAGATATTAATGGTCGTTTGGCTCAGCTTGTTGCTAGTGAATGTGATGCAGTTTACAATGTTGTGGC
>JALSWC010000154.1 GCA_027060825.1 Sulfurimonas sp. | reverse complement strand
CAGACATTCATACTGCTGTAAAACTTTTTGAAGCAAATGACCTCTCTACACTTGGTGTTGTAAATAAAAGTAAAAAACTTCTTGGGCGTATTCTTTTTGATGATGCCTATATATTTATTCGTGTTGAAGAAGAGAAACAGGCACTCAATATGCTTGGAACACACCATGAAGCTGAAAAAAGTTTTGCTACAGCCCAAAGAAAAAGACTTGAATGGATTTTCATTAACCTTTGTGCAATTCTCCTCTCTGCATTAGTTGTAAATCATTTTAAAGGAACAATAGAGCAAATAGTCACACTCGCTGTCCTGATGCCTGTTGTTGCAGCACTTGGCGGTAATGTTGGTAATCAAGCCGTCACCGTAACAGTGCGGCGTTTAGCCCTTGGAAAAATCAGCAAAACAATGGCATACAAAATAATGGGAAAAGAGTTTCTTATTGGCATTGTCAATGGTCTTATAGTTGGCGTTGTTGTGGGAGTTTTAGCATACTTCTGGTTTCATCAACCAATGCTCGGTGCGGTTGTTGCTCTAGCCATTATCATAAACCTCTCATTAGCAGGTCTTATCGGTTCATTTTTACCTATCATTATGAAACGCTTTAACATTGACCCTGCCATTGCGTCGCCACTACTGCTCACAACAGCTACAGATGCTATGGGATTTTTTGTATTTTTAGGTTTAGCAACACTAATTTTACTCAAATAAACAGTACAACTACTTTTTAAAGTAGTAACAATACTCCAAATTTCCCTCTTTTCCTGTAAGTGATGAAGGGGATTTTTGCACCAATTTCCACTCTTTTAAAAGACAAGCATCTTCAAACTTTTGCATTGCGTTTGCAATGGCTTTTTTATCGAGAACAACACCATTTTTATCACGCTTAACCTCACGCCCCACTTCAAACTGTGGCTTAAAGAGCAAAATAATATCTCGCGATGCAAGTCTCTGCACATCCTCTAAAATATAGAGTAAAGAGATAAACGCAACATCACTCACAACCAAATCAAAAGTCCGATTTGGTTCAAATTTACGAATGTCACACCCCTCATAAACATTCACTCGCGAATCTTCTCTCAAAGAGTGATGAAGTTGATCACGCCCAACATCTACTGCATTTACTTCAGTAACATTTCTTTTTAAAAGCACCTGAGTAAACCCACCAGTAGAAGAACCAATGTCAAGAGCTATTCTTCCTTGCACATCTAAATGCAACTCTTCTAAAAAAGCGTCTAATTTAAATGCAGCACGAGAGACATACGACTTATGCTCACTTATTGTCACTTCCTTTCCCTCTTCAACCTGAAAAGAGCTCTTTTTAACTATTGCTCCATTCACAAAGACAAGCCCCTCTTTTATAAGAGTCTGTGCCTTATTTCGGCTTTCAACAAAGCCTTGTTTTACGAGATAATTATCTAAACGCATTATCATTTAACATTGATTTTGTTCAAAAAGAGATTTTATCATATTTTAAATCCTTTGTTTTGATTCTTAGGTTTTATCTTATAAAAGGTACAAAATAAGCCGAGTTTTGTAGTAATGGTAATTAATCTACTGCATAACTTACATTATGCCTCTAGCGAAACAATAGCTTTGTAAGACGCTAACCATCTGTTTCTTGCTGCCATGTTGGGTTTACAAGCTCTCTGTATTACTACAAAGACTGGTGGTCTCTTACACCACCTTTTCACCTTTACCACTTCATTAAAAGTGGCAGTCTATTTTCTGTTGCACTTTCCCTCGTATTACTACGGCCATTTGTTAAATGGAACACTGTCTTACAGCAGCTCGGACTTTCCTCTTGAAATTCAAGTTACCATCTCTTGTACCTTGATGCAAGTATACATTAAATTTAAAAAAAATAATAGTAAATAGGAGAAAAATTTTGAGGAAATGTTATAAAAATTATGCAGTCCCCTAAAAGGAACTGCTGAGTAATATATTTTTTAGAAAAACAAGTACTATTTAGTACCCATTGCATCTAAAGCGTAATCTTTACCAAGTGCATAAGCTTTTTTATTTACTTCATGAACTTTTGCTGGAACTTTTGAAAGCATTGTTTCAACTAACAGCTCTTCAGGAAGAACTTTTGTCATAGTATTTGCAATTGCAAGAGCAACCACTGACTGTGTAATTACATTTCCAACTTCTTCTTTTGCTATTGTAATAATTGGAATCTCATAAATATTCCACTTCTTTTTATCTTCGTCTGTTGCGTGAACAAGATTTGGATCAACTACAATAATACCACCTGGTTTTACACCATTTTTAAATTGTTGGTATGATACATCAGCAACAGAAAGCATAAAGTCAATTTCACCTTCATTTGCATATGGATAGCGAATTTCCTCATCATCAAGAGTAATATCAACAACTGTTGCACCACCACGAACTTGAGAAGTATATGTAGCAGTTTTTAACCCATATCCACCATTTTTGATTTTACAAGCAGCCATAATTTCACCAGCAAGTAATACACCCTGCCCACCGACACCAGTAAATCTTAAAGTATCTCTCATCTATAGCTCCTTATATTTTTTTCTCAAAATCAGCTTGAGTAATTTTTCCGCGTTCACCTTGTGCAGATTTTTGAATTTCTGCATACATTTCACAATACTCTTCTTGTTCAACTTCTCTCAATACACCAGTTGGTAAAAGATTTTCTTTTTCTATAGGGTCTTCAAGAGCTTCCCATTTTTTAAATGGCATAGTGATACTATTAATCCAATCTAAATTTTCCATAGCACTAGCCATTTTATTTTTACGACCAAGATTAATATGACAATTTGAATTAACTTCAACAAAACTAAAACCTTTGTGAGAAAAAGCTTTCACTAAAACTTTTTCAAGTTTTTTAGGTTCAATCATTGTCTCACGAGCAACAAATGATGCCCCTGCCCCAATAGCCAAGTTACAAGCATTGAAAGTTGGATCAATGTTACCATTCTTTTGAGAAACAGTCCAAAAACCACGAGGAGTAGTTGGAGAAGTTTGTGAATTTGTAAGACCATAAATAAAGTTATTAATTAAAATAAAATTTAAGTCAATGTTACGACGACAACCATGAATAGTATGATTACCACCAATTGCTAAACCATCACCATCACCAGCAACTACAATTACATTAACATGAGGATTAACTAATTTAATTCCTGTTGCATAAGCAACTGTACGACCATGTGTAGTGTGAACAGTATTACAATCTATGTATGAACTAAAACGACCTGAACAACCAATACCAGATACAACACATACATTTTGCATATCCCAACCCATTTTTTCAATGGCACGGATAGTAGCCTTTAAAATAACACCATCTCCACAACCCCAACACCAAAGTGTTGGCATCTTATTTACACGCAAATATTTATCATAATTAAATGCCATTACATCATCTCCTTAACTTTTGCTACCATTTCAGCAGGTGCGATTGGACGACCATTTGCTTTAAGTAAAGTAGCAAAATCATTTCTTTTAATAACTCGTTCAATTTCTTTAGCATATTGACCCATATTAAGCTCTGTTACCATAATTCTATTTTCAAATTTAGCACCTATTTCAGCAATTCTTTTCGCTGGAGACGGCCATAACATAATAGGTCTAAATAGACCAGCTTTAATACCTTCTGAACGAAGTTTTTGAACTGCTTCATAAGCACCAAGACCTATAGAACCATAAGCGATAATACAAATATCAGCATCATCTAACATATACTCTTCATAATCAGGTAGATCATCTAAACCATCATTTTCTGCTGCAACTGTATTGATTTTTCCAACAAGTCTTTCTATGTTAAATTCACATTGCTCTGCATCTTCAGTTGGAAAACCTTCTGCTCCATGATGTAAACCAGTAACATGATATTTATAACCTTGAAACATTGGATTTAAAACAGCTGGTTTATTCATAGGAACATCATACGGTCTATAGTTTTCTGGAGAACCTTCAAACTTTTCACGAACTACAATTGACTTTTCAACCTCTTCTAAATCAGGAAGCATTGCTTTTCCATGCATATGTCCAATAGTTTCATCTAAAAGCATAAAAACAGGAGTCATATATTTTTCAGCTAAATTAAATGCTCTTACTGTTTCTGTATAACACTCAGATAAAGAACCTGCACATAATGTAATTGATGCATAATCACCATGAGTTGGATATTGTGCTTGTCCAATATCTGCTTGAGAAACACGAGTTGGAAGACCAGTCGATGGACCACCACGCATAACATTTACTATAACTAATGGAATTTCAGCAATAAAGCCAAGACCAATTTGTTCAGCTTTTAATGAAATACCAGGTCCAGATGTAGCTGTAAAAGATTTTACACCAGTCATGGAAGCCCCTAATGCTGCTGATATACCAGCAATTTCATCTTCCATTTGTATAGCTACACCACCAACTTTTGGTAAAAGATCTGATGATACATGCATAACTTCTGAAGATGGTGTAAGTGGATATCCACCAAAGAATTTTGCACCTCCCTCTATAGCAGCTTTTGCACATAGCTCATTACCAGTTGAAATTACTTCTCTTGCCATTATTTAGCTCCTTCTTTGTCCAAAGACATATAATTATTTGCAACAATTGCTGCTTGTCTAGCTTTTGAATCATCTGTCAATTTTGCAAAACCACTTCCCGCTGCTTTTAACTCTTTTCTATCTGCTACATAAATAGCAAAATCAGGGCAAGACAATTCACATTCCATACAGCCTATACAAGCCTCTGGATGATCAATAGAAATCATTGCACCGAGCGTAGATGTTTTTTCATAAACCATTCCAAGTACGCCTGATGGACATACAGAAACACAAATATCACAAGCCTTACAATTACTTGTATTTACCCAAACTGGTTGGTTTCCTGGGTTTTCAGTTTTAAAAGTTCCCATTTATTCTCCTAATTTTAAAATATAGTTTAAGACTACATTTTACTCTAATATTTTAAAAGAGTATCTAACTTACTATAAATTTACTCTAAAGTTGTGCTAATAACGCCCTATACTACTACAAAATGTAACAAAATATGGCTCACACAAAATTAAAATTACTTTTTAGCTAATACTTCTGCTATTGCTTTACCAATTTCTGCAGGACTAACAACAACTTTTACACCTGCTGCTTCAAGTGCTGCCATTTTTTCAGCTGCAGTTCCTGCAGTTCCTGAAACAATTGCACCAGCATGACCCATAGTTTTACCTTTAGGTGCAGTCTGCCCTGCAATAAACGCAACAACTGGTTTAGTGATTTGTTCTTTAATAAGTTTAGCAGCTTGAATTTCAAGATCTCCACCAATTTCACCAATCATAACGATTGCTTCAGTTTCAGGATCTGCTTCAAACATTGGTAAAATTTGCTTATATGAAAGACCAATAATAGGATCTCCACCAATACCAACAGCAGTAGTAATTCCAAAACCTTCTTTACATACTTGATTTGCACCTTCATAAGTAAGTGTACCAGATTTTGAGATTAGTCCAACATTCCCTTTCTTGAAAATCATACCAGGCATAATTCCAATTTTACACTCTTCAGCAGTAATAATACCAGGGCAGTTTGGCCCAATTGTTTTCATACTGTGTTTTGTTGCATAAGCTTTTGCCATTTGCATATCTTTTACTGGAGCACCTTCTGTAATAATAACAGCAAGTTCTATTCCAGCCTCAGCAGCTTCCATTACAGCATCACCAACAAATGCAGGTGGTACAAAAATCATACTTACAGTTGCACCTGTATTTTTTACAGCTTCTGCCACAGTATTAAAAACAGGTTTACCTAAATGCTCTTGACCACCCTTGTTTGGTGTAACACCACCAACAATTTGTGTTCCATAAGCAAGACATTGTTCAGCATGAAATGAACCCTCTTTTCCTGTAAAACCTTGAACGATTACTTTTGTATCTTTATTTACTAAAATTGACATCTTTAATTATTCTCCTTTTGCAGCAGCTACAGCTTTCGCTGCACCGTCACCTAAATCATCACCAACGATTAAATTTGCTATATTTGCATTTTTAAGAATTTCAGCAGCTTCTGGTGCATTTGTGCCATCAAGACGAACGATAACAGGAACATTAACATCAGTAATTTTTGTTGCTTCAATAATACCATTTGCAATACGGTCACATCTTACGATACCACCAAAAATATTTACAAAAATAGCTTTTACATTTGGATTTTTAAGAATAATCTCAAACCCTTTTGCAACAGTCTCTGCATTTGCACTCCCACCAACATCCAAGAAGTTTGCAGGTGTTCCACCCATATGGTTAATTGTATCCATAGTACCCATAGCAAGACCAGCACCATTTACCATACAACCAATTTCACCATCAAGAGCAACATAAGAGAGACCATATTTAGAAGCTTCAACTTCATCTGGATCCTCTTCGCTTAAATCTCTCATCGCTGCAATATCAGGATGACGACCAAGAGCAGAATTATCAAATCCCATTTTACCATCAAGTGCTAAAAATTCACCATTTCCAGTTCTTACAAGTGGATTTATTTCTATTAATTCTGCATCATTTTCCATATATAATTTATAAAGTTTTGATGCAAAACTAATAATATTTTTTTGCTCATTTTTATCTGTAATTCCAAGACCAAACGCTAACTCTCGTCCATGAAATCCTTGAAAACCGATAGATGGATCAACTGGAACTGTAATGATTTTTTCAGGAGTTTTTTCAGCAACATCCTCAATATTCATTCCACCTTCAGTAGATGCCATAATTAAAGGCATCTCTAACTTTCTATCTAAAACAACAGAAAGATAAAATTCATCTTTAATATCTGCTCCATCTTCAATGTAAAGCTTTTGAACAAGTTTACCTTCTGCAGTAGTTTGGTGTGTTACCAAAGTCATTCCAAGTATTTCATTTGCTAACTCTTCAACTTCTTGAAGACTCTTAGCAAGTTTTACACCCCCACCAAGACCACGACCACCTGCATGAATTTGTGCTTTTACAACCCATACTGGACCACCTAGCTCTTCAGCAGCAGTAACTGCATCTTTAACGCTTTCAACCATTATACCTTTTGGTGTTGGAACACCATACTTAGCAAAAATCTGTTTTGCTTGATATTCATGTACATTCATTTAATCTCCTTATTTTAAATTAGTTTTTTTCACTAGAACTATGCTTTTGGTGCAATCATCTCTTCTGGTTTAACATACTCATCAAATTGTTCAGCAGTTAAAAGACCAAGCTCAATCGCAGTCTCTTTGAGTGTTGAATTGTTTGCATGTGCAGTTTTTGCAATTTTTGCTGCATTTTCATACCCAATATATGGATTAAGTGCTGTTACCAACATAAGTGAATTATTTAAGTAATAATCAATTTTATCTTCAACTGGTTTTATACCAACAGCAGCATTGTCATTAAATGAAACAATAGAATCACTTAAAAGTCTTACTGATTGTAAGAAATTATATGCAATTACAGGTTTAAATACATTTAATTCAAAATTACCTTGAGAAGCGGCAAAACCAATAGTAGCATCATTACCCATAACTTGACAAGTTACCATGGTTACTGCTTCACTTTGTGTAGGATTTACTTTTCCTGGCATAATTGAAGAACCAGGCTCATTGGCAGGAATTTCTATCTCCCCTATTCCACATCGAGGACCAGATGCTAGCCATCTTACATCATTTGCTATTTTCATCATATCTGCAGAGAGTGCTTTTAAGGCACCATGAGCAAATACAAGTGCATCATGAGATGTTAAAGCATGAAATTTATTTGGTGCTGTAATAAAGTCATGTCCTGTAAGCTCTGAAAGTTTTTTTGCAACTCTCTCACCGAGTTCAGGATGTGCATTAAGCCCTGTTCCAACAGCAGTTCCACCAAGTGCAAGTTCTCTTACAGCATCTAATGAATCTTTTGCCATTTTTTCAGATTTATTAAGCATTTCTACCCAACCACTAATCTCTTGACCAAGAGTTAAAGGTGTAGCATCTTGAAGGTGTGTGCGTCCAATTTTTACAATATGAGCAAACTCTTCACTTTTGGCTTGAAGTGTAGCTTTTAATTTTGCAATAGCAGGTAAAAGTTGTTCTTCAACAGCAATAACAGAAGCTACATGAAGTGCAGTCGGATAAGTATCATTTGAAGATTGTGATTTGTTTACATCATCATTTGGATGAACAAGTTTTTCTACTCTAAAATCTCCACCTAAAATTTCTGTAGCACGATTTGCAAGAACTTCATTGTTATTCATATTTGATTGTGTGCCTGAACCAGTTTGCCATACAACTAAAGGATAATTTCCATCAAGTTTTCCTGCAAGCATATCATCAGCAGCTTGTGCGATTGCATCTGCTTTTTTTGCATCAAGTTTGCCTAAATCTTTATTTACAAGAGCTACTGCCTTTTTTAAATATGAAAATGCACGAGTAATCTCATACGGCATTGTCTCTGCACCAATTTTAAAATTTTGTACACTTCTTTGCGTTTGCGCAGCCCAATAAGCATCAACAGGAACTTCTATCTCTCCCATTGTATCTTTTTCAATACGAGTTTTCATCTCTTTATTCTCCTTCAAAAAAATTGTTTGATTTCAATGTGTCAATAAGTCCTGTTACAGAACTACATGACTGAGCAAACATTTTATTTTCTTTATCATCTAATGTAACTTCAATGATTTTTTCAGCACCTTTTGCACCTAACATTACAGGTACACCAGATACAACATCACTATAACCATACTCACCTTCAAGACAAACAGCACATGGATGAATCTGTTTTGTATCTTTAAGAATTGCATCAACCATAATAGCTGCCGATTTCGCTGGAGCATAATATGCTGAACCAGTTTTAAGATAACCAACAATTTCAGCACCACCATGACGAGTACGGTCAACTATTTCATCTATTTCCGTTTGACTCAAAACATCTGTTAGAGGAACACCAGCTACAGTTGAATAACGAGGTAAAGGAACCATATCATCACCATGTCCACCCATAACTGAAGCACGAATCTGTCCTCCACCATAGCCTAATTTTTCTTGTATAAATGCAGCCATACGAGAGCTATCAAGAATCCCTGCCATACCAATCACTCTACTTCTTTCAAATCCACTCTCTTTAAGAGCAACATAAGTCATAGCATCGAGAGGATTTGAAACCATAATAATGATAGCTTGAGGAGAGTATTTTGCAACACCAAGCACTACCTCTTTTGTAATCTTTGCATTAATCATAAGTAAATCATCACGACTCATACCTGGTAGTCGTGGACTTCCAGCAGTAATAACAACAACATCACAATCTACAAGATCAGACATCTCTTCAGCAACAGAAACTATAGTATGGCTTCTAACAGCAGAAGCAGCTTGAGACATGTCTAATGCTTTCCCTTTTGCTACATCAATTTTATTATCACGCAAAATAATCTCATGACAAGACCCTTGCATAGCAAGAGAGTATGCTACGGTTGCACCAACATTTCCTGCTCCTACAATACCTACTCTTTTTCCTTGACTCATATATGCTCCTTAAAATTAAATTACTTAGATTGAATCTATAATAGCATTCAAAGTAGCAGATGGACGCATTGCTGCAACAACTTTTGCATTGTCTGGACGATAGTAACCACCAATATCTTTTGCTTCACCTTCAGAAGCTAAAAGTTCAGCAATAATTTTATCTTCATTTTCAATAAGTGCTTTTGCAATAGGACGAAATTTAGCAGAGAGTTCAGCATTATCACTATCAGCTAAATCTTGCGCCCAGTATTGAGCTACAAAGAAATGAGAAGCTTTATTGTCTGGCTCACCAACTTTTCTTGATGGAGCTTTGTTGTTGTCAAGATATCTATTGTTTGCAACATCAAGAGCAGCTGTTAGAATTTCTAATTTTTCATTTGGATGTTTTTTCTCAATATATCTTAAAGATTCAGCAAGTGCTAAAAATTCACCTAGAGAATCCCATCTTAAATGCCCTTCTGAAAGAAATTGATCAACATGTTTAGGAGCAGAACCACCAGCACCTGTTTCAAAAAGACCACCACCAGCTAACAATGGTACAATTGATAACATTTTTGCAGATGTTCCAAGCTCTAAAATTGGATACATATCTGTTAAATAATCACGAAGAACATTCCCAGTGACAGCAATACTATTTTTCCCTTCTCTTACACGAGCATTAGAAAATTTCGTAGCTTCCTCTACTTCCATAATACGAATATCTAAATCTTTTGTATCATGTAATTTTAGGTATTCATTCACTTTTTTAATCATATTTGCATCATGAGCGCGATTTTCATCTAACCAGAAAATTGTTGGTACTTTTTCAATTCTAGCTCTCTCTACTGCAAGACGAACCCAATCTTTAATTGGAATATCTTTTGCACGAGACATTCTCCAAATATCACCCTTTTCTACTTTATGATTCATAAGAACATTACCAGCAGCATCTTTTACTTCCATAGTCCCATCTTCTGGTGCTATAATAGTAGTTGGATGAGAACCATACTCTTCAGCTTTTTCTGCCATAAGTCCAACATTTGCAACAGAACCCATAGTAGTTACATCGTATTGACCATTCTTAACACAATCTTCAACCATTGGACGGTAAAAGTTAGCATAACAACGGTCTGGAATTACAGCTACACACTCTTCAGTTTTACCATCTTTATTCCACATTTTTCCACCATCACGAATCACAACAGGAAGTGAAGCATCAATAATAATATCATTTGAAGCATGGAGATTTGTAATGCCATTATCGCTATCAACCATAGCAACATTTACATCACCGTTATTTATAACATTTTTAATTGCTGCTAAAATTTCATCTTTTTTATCTGAATTTTCAAGTTTTTTCTCTAAATCACCAAGACCAAGATTTGCATTTACACCAAGTTTTTTAAATTCATCTGCATATTTTGTAAATACATCTTCAAAGAATACTTCAACAGCATGACCGAACATAACTGGGTCAGAGACTTTCATCATAGTTGCTTTTAAATGAAGTGACCATAAAACACCATTTTCTTTTGCTCTTTGAATTGATTCTTTATAAAATTTACGCAATGCCTTTACGGATAAAAATGTACCATCTAAAATCTCTTTATCTTTTGCATCAACATTTTTAAGCACTTTACCATTAAGTTCAATAGTTACATTTTGTTCACCATCAATAATTACAGATTGTTCATTTGCATAAAAATCATCTGATGACATTGAATCTACATAAGTTTTAGCATTTTCTGCAAAAGGACGTAATTTATGTGGATTTTTCTTAGCAAAGTTTTTCACTGCTAGTGCCGCACGACGATCAGAATTTCCTTCACGAAGAACAGGATTCACAGCTGAACCTAAACAATTAGCATATTTTGCTTGAAGTGCTTTCTCTTCTTCACTCTCTGCATGTTCAGGATACTCTGGTAAAGCATACCCTTTTGATTGAAGTTCTGCAATACACTCTTTCAGTTGAGGAATTGATGCAGAAATATTTGGAAGTTTAATGATGTTTCCTTCTGCTTGTTGCACAACTTCACCCAAATATGCTAATTCATTAGCCATCTTTTGATCTTCGTTCAGATAATCTACCATAGTAGCAATAACTCTAGCCGATAAAGATATATCTCTCTCTTCTACTTCTATACCAGCACTCTTTGTAAAAGCTTGTACAATTGGTAATAATGAATATGTTGCTAAAGCCGGAGCTTCATCAATTTTAGTCCAAATGATTTTTGACATTGTTTATCCTTATAGTTATATTATAATTAGATCCATAAATCTTACAATTAATGGATTTTCTAAGTTCAATAATAACACTAAGATATACAATATGCGTAAACCACATAAGAATAAGTAAAGATATTTTAAATATGTTTCATTTTGTAGCATGCCTTATATTGTATAAGTGTGTAGAATAGTTACATGCAAATTTATGTACTCCTAATTTTGATTTTACAAAATAGAGATAATCTGTTTTCGCTGGAAATATTGCAGCTTTAATTGCTTCAAATCCAACATTACATACTGGAATTTTAGGTACACCTTTATGTTTATATGTATTATATATACTCTTATCTTCCCTAATTCTCTTAGGTGTTACTTTTATATGCGAATATTTTCCATAATTTAATGCTCCATCCATTTGCAATCTCATACCCTTTTTCAAGCGATTATAAATTACAGAGCTTATTATAGGCATTTCTGCATTATTCGCTGCTTCTTTTTGAATAATAGATGCAAGTGCTACATAATGAAACCATTTTTTTTCATTATATGTGCCAAAAATTTCATAAGAAAGCTGTTTTGTTCTTCGTAGCGAAAGTCTAAGCAGAAGTTTTATTACAATTTTTTCATTTATACCTCGTGGTAACTGATATGTATCAGGTACCAACACCCCTTCACTAAAAGGGGATTGACGCTTGTACTCTTTTTGTAAAGTCGCTGCATTTAGATGAAGTTTTTTTGCTAATTCATTTAAAAATATATATGTAGTCTCACCAGGGATAAGTGTTACTTTTTGTAGTGCAGCTTTAGAAGTCGTTAATTTATATAAAAAATCTGCTTTTGTATTATTTGAAGTTTTTAAATTTATCCATCCATGCTGTGGCGTCCCAATAAGCCGTAAAAAGTATGTATCTAATTTATTCACATCATAATGATTTCGTTCTAATTGTGCTATAATTTGATTTATAGAACCCTTCGGTATGTAGATTATTTTAGGGGTTTGAATTGGCTGATTTAGGTAGTACATGAGAGATAAACTTATTATTAAAATAATATCAAAAATATACATAACTATTGTGAGCTTGTTTTCTTTCATAATTCTCTTTCTAATTGTTTTATTTTTTGTTTTACAAAATGGATTATATCTTGATAATCTCCATATATCAAATTTTTACCTCAAAAATAGTTATATTAGATTTGATAATCAACTTCATATTACAATTGATGATATAAAAATTGAGCCACAAGCGACATCTAGTAAAAAACCAAGTTTTAAAGAGATAAATAGCTATTTAAGATTAATTTCTGAAATAATACCATACATAGGGACTCTTACTATTAGTAAAATTGAAATAGATGATTTTACAGCTGATTTTGACTACTCTTCAAAACAAAAAGGATTACTCCATTTTCATTATAAAAACCTAGTTAATTGTACGGCTATACTTTTTACACAAAATAGTAATTTAGCTATTCATATTCAGGAGTTAAATAGTAGTAAATATAAAACAAGTATCAATGGAAATATTCTTATAAATACAACTACTTTAAAACAATATGCAAAACTAAATATTTTACTAAATAATGATGCTAATGTAACTTTATATACTATATCTGATAAAAATCATCTATTGTACACAATAAAATCACACAATAAAATTCACAATATTAAAGCATTGCTAAATTTAATTCCTTTTACTAAAACTATTAAATATTGGGCAAATGATGCAATTAAAGCAAAATATGTAACAATAAAAAAAATAAATGGAGTAATTAACTTTCATAACCTAAAAAATGCCTATAAACATATTTATCTAGATGCAGTAGTTCACTCCTTAAAATATAGATATAATCCAAAACTTGCAGTAATTTATAGTAAGCAAACAGAACTAAAATTTAAAAATGGGATTCTTTATATTGAGCCACGACAAGCATATACATATAATACCTACTTAAAAAATAGTTGGTTAAAAATTAATTTTACAAAGAAACATGAACTTTTAGATCTCTATTTGCACTTAAATGGAAAAGTCAATAGTAGTATTTTGCATCTACTCTCTGTATATAAAATAATATTACCATTGAAACAAAATAGTGGTTTCATAAAAACAGATCTACATTTAAATATAGATTTACGCACAATTCATATCAATGTTGATGGAGACTTTTCACTTAAAAAAGCAAATATTAATTTTATAGGGCTTAACCTTAATCTTTTTAATAGTCATATTCATCTACACAATAGTGATGTGACAATTGATAAAATGCATGTTAAATATCAAAATATTCTTGATACGAATTTAACTGCTACATATAATGTTAGCAAAGAGCTTGGTAACATTCATTTTAAAGTCAATAATATTCAATATAAAGGATTGCATCTTGATATGCCAAGTTCAAAACTTCATATTTTATATCACCTCTCAAAAAATAAAAATTTTTTACGAATTAATAAATCGCAATGGGAATATAAGCATCAAAAAATATTTTTGAATGCGTTTTCTATACCTTACGATCCTAAAGGTACTTCAATTGAACTTCCTCCAGTAATAGTTAGTGCTAAAAATCTTGCAAAAGCATTTGTTAGTGCTACTATAAATATAAAGACCAAACAGCTTACTTTTGATATAGATCTCTTTAAACTTAATTACGAAAGTTTAAAGCTTGAACAAACAGATATTCATCTTAAAGCAAAATATAATTCTAAATTTACTCTAAACTCAGAAAACGATATTTACATATCTATGAATGGTTCGCAATATAAAATTAAAAAATTTCAGATTATTTTTAGTGATAACAATGTTAAATTAGAACCAACTTCTATTGAAATTGGTAAATATATTAGCACTAAAATCTATGCCAAATATCTTTTTAATTCTAATCAAATAGATATTGGATTAAATAATTTTATACTCAAGAGTCCAAGAACACAGAGAATTTTTTATAAAAATAAAAAAATTCAACTACAAGCATTTTTTAGTGATAAAAATATAACTGTTAAATCTCCACAAATTCATGCCATATTCTTTTCAAATAAAGAGAAATGGAAACTCAAGCTATTTTCATTAGATAAAATAGCAAAAAATTCAGATATTTTAAAAAAATTACATATTTCCAATGGTACAGTAAGTTTTTATAAAAAGAGTATGCAATTAAACACAAAATTTCAAGCAAAAATTACCTATCCCTATTCAATACTAATGGATAATAACAAGCAAATTCATACATATAAAATAATAGGTAAAATTACTAAAGATAAAAAAATATATATGAATGTAAATAATAAAGTTAAAATAAAAATTGATGATAAAGTAAAAATTGATGCAAAAAATTGTGGTATAAATATAAATCAAATAATCAAGCTAATCAAAACTATTAAAGCTACACAAATAAATACAAAATCTTCAGCACCAATGCCTAAAATATATCTAAATGCACTAAACTCTTATATATACATAAGTAAAAATAGATATGTGCTATCTAATACAATAACTATGCAAGATATTAATAATATCATTACTGCACAATTAACATATAAAAAAGGAAATGCTGGTTTTAAACTTGCTCACAATAAATTTTATCTCTATGGGAAAAATTTTAATGACAAATTTATGGAACAACTTTTAGCATTTTCAAAATTTAAAGGAGGAAGATTGAATTTTTCAATGCAAGGAAATTTTGATGATTACTCAGGAGTATTCTTTGTAAATAATACAACAATAGTTGAGTACAAACTCTTAAATAATATTCTTGCTTTTGTAAATACAATTCCATCTTTAGTAACCTTTTCTTTACCAGATTACAATACAGTTGGGCTTTATACAAAGAACGCTTATCTTAAGTTTTCATCTAAAAATGGATTAATGGATATTTCTGATTTTTATCTTAATTCAAAAGAGTTGAAAATTGTTGGAAAAGGAACTGTAAATATGAAACAAAATAAAATTAATTTATTATTAGATTTAAAAACAGACTTAGCAAGTGATATTTCTAAAATTCCATTAGTAGGCTACATTGTATTTGATGGGAAAAGCCTCTCTACTACCTTAAAAGTAACAGGGAAACTCAATAATCCAAAAATACAAACACAACTTGTAAAAGATATAGTCGTTGCCCCTTTAAATATTATAAAACGAACACTTACCCTACCTTACCATCTCATTAAAAAGGCAGTAAATGATATAAATATCTCTAAATAAAGCCCTATTCATTTCTAAGAACAGTAAGTATATCTACCTCACTTGCTTTTTTAGCAGGATAATAAGAAGAAGCAACTACAATTAAAAAAGCTCCTCCTATAATCATACAAAAATCTTGAATACTTAAATCTAAAGGAAGTGTTGATGTAGGATAAACATCTTTTGGTAAAGAAACTATATCAAAATTGCTTAAAACCCAAATACCACTCAGTCCTAAAATAGTTCCTGCAACTATACCACCAATACCAATAACAATGCCAAGATATAAAAACACTTTTTTTACTTCTCCCTTTGTTGTACCAAGTGATAACAGGAGTGCAATTTCACCACGCCTATTCATAACCGTCATAAGCAAAGATGAAATTATATTTATGGCTGCTATAAGAATAATAAGCATTAAAACAATAAAAAGAGAAGTTTTCTCCATCTCAAGAGCAGCAAAAAAATTCAGATTATCTTCCCACCAACCTTTTATTGTAGTGCTGATTGGTAATACTTTTTTAATTCTTTTTATATCTTCATGTGGATTTTTTGAGTATATATGGATTCCATCATACTCATTTCGTGGCATATTTAAAATAACTTGTAAAGATGCTAGCGTAGTATAAGAGTAAGCCTTATCATAAGCAGATAATCCAGAATTAAATACAGAGCGTACATGAAATCTTTTTATTTTTGGAGTAACAGTAAGTCCTCCAGGTTCCAAATTTGTAAAAATATACATCAATTTATCATTAATATGAAGATTAAACTCCTCTTTTAAACTATGTCCAATAAGCACATCAAACTTATTGAAATTATGCCCAACTATAGCCTTTTTTAAGACAGAATTTACATTTTTTTCATCATCAAAATTCACACCAAAAAGGTATCCACCCTCTAGTTTTCTTCCACTTCTTGCCATAACAGATGATTGAACATAAGGACTAAATTTTAGATGTGGAAATTTTGATTCTAAATCTATAAGAAGATTTTTATTTACTGAACCATAAAATTTAGGAAGTACAGTCAAAGGATAATTCATAATAGTAAGTTTATGCTTAAACTCTTTATCAAAACCATTCATAAGTGCCATGGCAATAAGAAGAACCATGACACCTAAAGTGATACCTAAAAATGCGAGGAGTGCTGAGATAAAGATAAAAGGTTGTTCTTTATCAAAGCGTAAAAATCTTTTTACAAGATAAGTCACTATTGAATGTTTCAAGAGGCAAATGCACCTTTTTTTGGACCACTTTTACCACAACATTGTTTGTATTTTTTTCCACTACCACAAGGACAAGGCTCATTTCTTGCTATTTTTTTCTCTATTGTTGGTAAATCATCTTCAGCATCAATATCTACATCATCATGAAGATTGAATTGCATTAATGCTTCTTGCGCGCGTTTCTCTTCTTCTAATTGCTGAGCAAGTTTTGCTACTTCTTCTTCTGCCGTTTCAACTTGAAATTGAATAATATGTAGTGTTCTAATAGTATTAAATTTAATATCATTAATAAGCTCACCAAAAAGATTAAAACTCTCTTTTTTATACTCAACTAAAGGATCTTTTTGATTATATGCACGCAAGCGAATACCTGTTTTCATATTATCCATAGCATATAGATGTTCTCTCCATGCGTTATCAAGCTCTTTAAGATAGAACTCTTTTTCTATGGATTGACGAGTTTCATCATCTATGACACTCATTTTTTCATCATAAGATGTTTTTAAATTTTCTAATACTTTTGCAAACAATTCTTCATACTCTAAGGCTTTTAAAGCATCTCTATCAAGATCAAAATTTGCCTCTTCTTTGAGTAATTCAGCAAGTTTTTCAAGATTGAAATCTTCTGCATCAGAACCTTCATATATATCGGTAAGAGAGAAAATATTTATGAGCCATTCTTCTCTAATCTCGTTTATTTTTGAAGCAATATCATACTCTTCACTTAAAAGTTGATTTCTAAATTTATATACAATTTTTCTCTGCTCATTTGCAACATCATCATACTCAACAATCTGTTTACGCCCTTCATAGTGCATATTTTCAACTTTTTTCTGTGCTTTTTCTACTGCACGAGTCACCATTTTAGACTCTATATATTCACCATCTTCAACACCTAATCTTTCCATAATTAATTTAATCTTATCAGAACCAAAAATTCTTAAAAGGTTATCTTCTAAAGAGAGATAAAACTGTGTAGTACCAGGATCACCCTGACGACCAGAACGCCCACGAAGTTGATTATCAATTCGTCTATTTTCATGTCTTTCTGTACCAATAATATAGAGACCACCCAAATCTTTTACTTCTTGATCTACTTTAATATCAACACCACGCCCTGCCATATTTGTTGCAATAGTTACAGCACCTTTCGCACCAGCATGCTTAATGATTTCACCCTCTTGCGCATGATTTTTTGCATTAAGTACAGTATGTGCAATTTTTTTCTCTTTTAAAAGCTCATGTAAAAGTTCAGATTTCTCAATTGAAGCCGTACCAATAAGCACTGGTTGTCCCGTTTTAGCAAGTTTATTTATTGTCTCAATAGCTGCACCAAACTTCTCTTCTTCTGTTTTATAGATAAGATCATTCAAATCTGCTCTTGAAATTGGAATATTTGTAGGAATAGAGACAACATCAAGAGAATAAATCTCTGCAAATTCTGTTGCTTCAGTCTCTGCTGTTCCTGTCATACCTGCTAACTTTTCATACATTCTAAAGTAATTTTGAAATGTAATATCGGCAAGTGTTTGTGTCTCTTCTTTTATCTCTACTGCCTCTTTTGCTTCAAGTGCTTGATGCAATCCTTCTGAAAATCTTCGCCCTTCACTTAAACGACCTGTAAATTCATCAACAATGACAACTTCACCATCATTTACAACATAATCCACATCTTTTTCAAAAAGATTATTTGCCTTAAGAGCTTGATCAAGAATATGTGAAAGTGATGCATTTTCAGGAGCGTATAAATTTTCAACACCAAAAAGTTCTTCAGCTTTTGTAATTCCATCTTCTGTTATTAGAATTATTTTATCTTTTTCATCTACTGTAAAATGTTTCTCTTTTTCAAGCTCTACAGCAATAGCATTTGCACGGATATAATCTTGCATATTTTGATTTGTTGGACCAGAAATAATAAGTGGTGTTCTTGCTTCATCAATTAAAATAGAATCGACTTCATCCACTATTACAAAGTTATGCCCTCTTTGTACCATTTGATCAAGAGAATAACTCATATTGTCTCTTAAAAAATCAAATCCAAACTCATTATTTGTACCATAAGTGATATCGGCTTCATACGCTTCTCTCTTTTGAGCAGGATCATTCATATCTTCTAAAATTGTTCCAACACTATAGCCTAGAAAATTATAGAGTGGCGCCATCTCATTTGCATCACGAGAAGCAAGATAATCATTCACCGTAACCAAATGAACACCTTTATTCGTCATAGCATTTAATGTAATAGCCAAAGTTGCTACAAGTGTTTTACCCTCACCTGTTTTCATCTCAGCAATACGCCCTTCATGAAGAACCATACCACCTATAAGCTGTACATCAAAATGACGCATACCAAGCACACGATGCGATGCTTCTCTAGTGATTGCAAAAGAGTCAAAGAGTACATCATCAAGTGTTTTTTCTTCATTTAACACGCTCTTTTTCAAGGATTCAAACGCAGTTTGAAGCTCTTCATCTGTAAATGCTTTATATTTTTTTTCTAACGCATTTATCTTATTAACTTTTTTCGTATATTTTTTTAATTCTCGGTCATTTGCAGTACCAAAGACCTTACCCATGAATGCTTGTAGCATTTGCAACCTTATTTTGTACTATATAATTTACTATATAGTAATTATTTAAATTATTTTATTTTATCACATTAAACATAATAAAAAGTATAAATAGATAATTTGCTATAATTTCTTACAAACCAAGAGGAAAGAAAAAAATGAAAAAGTTACTATTTTTAGCACTCGTTGCAGTTGCTGCTCAAGCAGACATTAAAAACATTCAATATTTTGAAGCTAATTTTACTCAAAATATAGTAGATGACCATAATCAAACCGTTACATATAAAGGAAGTATTAAAGCAACAAGACCACAATATGCTCTGTGGCAATACAAATCACCTGTAGAAAAAAAAGTTTATATACTTCCACATAAAATTATTATTGTTGAACCCGAATTAGAACAGGCTATTATTAAAAAAATAGGCAATAATTTTGATTTTTTTTCTTTAATAAAAAATGCAAAAAAAATAGATAATAGACATTATCTTGCAAACTTTAAAGGAAAAAAATATTTACTCACAATAAATAATGGTATTTTAGTCTCCATATCATACAAAGATGAACTTGATAATAAAATTACTATAAACTTTACAGATACAAAAACAGATGAAAAAATAAAAGACAAAATCTTTGTGCCACAAATCCCAGAAGATTACGATTTGATTAAAGAATAAATGAGAAGCAAAAAAATTATGCTTCTCATGGAGATTATAAACTAGTTAAGTTTATAATCTTGAATAAGGTTAAAGTTAAGATATTTATAAATATCTGCTTCTTTACCTTGAATTTTTTGAGTTAATGCAATATACTCTTCTTTTGTTGGAATTTTACCAAGAAGAGAACATACTGCTGCAAGTTCTGCTGAACCTAAATAGACTTGAGCACCCTTACCTAAACGATTATCAAAGTTACGAGTTGATGTTGAAAATACAACAGCTTCATCAGCAACACGCGCTTGATTCCCCATACATAAAGAACATCCAGGAATTTCAGTTCTAGCACCAGCAGCACCAAATAGAGAGTAATACCCTTCGTCTGATAATTGTTTTGCATCCATTTTTGTTGGAGGACATACCCATAAGCGTGTCGGTACAGCACCCTCACCTTTTAAAACCTCACCTAAAGCACGATAATGACCAATATTTGTCATACAAGAACCAACAAATACTTCATCAATTTTTGTCGGTCTATTAGATGCTAAAACTTCTGAAAGTGTTGCTACATCATCAGGGTCGTTAGGACATGCTAAAATTGGCTCTGTAATTTCATTTAAGTCAATTTCAATTACTGCAGCATACTCGGCATCTTCATCTGCTTTCATAAGTGAAGGATTTTCAATCCACTCTTCCATTTTTGAAATACGACGACGAAGTGTTCTATGATCTTCATAGCCAGCTTCAATCATTTGTTCTAAAAGAACAACATTTGATTTTAAATACTCAATTACAGGTTCTTTATTCAGTTGTACTGTACACGCTGCAGCCGAACGCTCAGCAGAAGCATCAGAAAGCTCAAATGCTTGTTCAGCTTTTAAGTCAGGAAGCCCTTGAATCTCTAAAATACGACCAGCAAAGATATTTTTCTTACCCTTTTTCTCAACAGTTAAAAGTCCCTCTTTAATTGCTTGATGAGGAATAGCATTTACAAGGTCACGAAGTGTAATACCTGCTTGCATTTCACCTTTAAATTTTACAAGAACAGATTCTGGCATAGTAAGAGGCATAGAACCAGTTACACCAGCGAATGCAACAATTCCTGAACCACCAGGAAAAGAGATACCAATAGGAAAACGAGTATGGCTATCTGCACCAGTACCAACAGTATCTGGAAGAACCATTCTATTTAACCATGAATGTATAACACCATCACCAGGACGAAGAGCAACACCTGAACGGTTTGCTATAAAATCTGGAAGAGTATGGTGCATTGTTACATCTGATGGTTTTGGATATGCTGCTGTATGACAAAATGATTGCATTACTAAATCAGCATTAAATCCAAGTGCTGCTAACTCTTTAATTTCATCTCTTGTCATAGGACCCGTTGTATCTTGAGAACCAACAGTACTCATTTCAGGTTCTACATACATACCTGGGCGAACACCTTCTAAACCAGATGCTTTTCCAACCATTTTTTGTGCAAGAGTATAGCCTTTACCATTATCTGCAGGTTGTTCTGCTGTAAGGAAGATATTAGTAGCATCAAATCCTAAAACACTACGAGCTTTAGAAGTAAGACCACGGCCAATAATAAGAGGAATACGCCCACCAGCACGAACTTCATCAGTAATTGTATTTGGACGAAGAGTAAAAGTTGCAATACACTCGCCATTTTTATGTGCTTCACCTTTATATGGGAAAATGTCAATTACATCTCCAGTTTCCATTTGTGTTACATCAAGTTCTAAAGGAAGCGCACCTGAATCTTCTGCAGTTGCAAAAAAGATAGGAGCAATAATTCCACCAAGAATAACCCCACCTGTACGCTTGTTTGGAACACCAGAAATATCTTCGCCCATATGCCACTGCACAGAGTTAATACCTGATTTTCTTGATGAACCAGTTCCAACAACATCACCAACATAAGCAACTGGATGTCCAAGCTCTTTTAGTTTATTAATAGTACCTATTGGATCTTCCATTTTAGCAGCTAGCATAGAGTTTGCATGAAGAGGAATATCTGAACGAGTAAATGCTTCAGATGCAGGAGATAAATCATCAGTATTCGTTTCGCCAGCCACTTTAAATACTGTTACAGTAATCTTATCAGCTAAGGCAGGTTTTGAAGTGAACCATTCAGCTTCTGCCCAAGATGCTAAAACTTGACTCGCTGCATTTACACCTTTTTTATGTAGTTCTTCAACATCATTAAAAGCATCATAAACTAAAAGAGTATGTGAAAGTGCTTCAACTGCTGATTCAACAACTTTTATATTTTTTGAAGTTAAACAATTAATTAAAGGTTTAACATTATAACCCCCAAGCATCATTCCTAACATTTGAACTGCTTCTTCTGGTGCGATTGATGCTACATGATGTTCTTCAGACGCAACTTCATTTAAAAATGCTGCTTTTACATACGCAGCATCATCGACACCAGGAGAAACACGGTTGCGTAAAAGTTCAAGCATTTCTGCTACATTTTCACCTACTTTGATTGACTCAATTACATCTACAGTTTGTGCAGCAGTAAGTGGTAAAGGTGGAACACCTAAAGCCTCTCTTTGTGCTACATCTGCTCTATATTCTTCAATAAATCCCATAATAATTCCTATGTTAAGTTTAATATTCAAGTATTATATCTTAAAGAATTGTGACTTATACAATAGTGTTACACGATGAAACAGTATAATTTTATTTTACTTACAATATGTGAAAAAATGTAACATCTTTAAAGCTTTCTCTTTTTCAGTTCGCTTACAATTATTGCCCTATCTTCACCATTATAATTTTTCTTAAGCCATAGTAGATAAGAGTCAGGCACTTCGCTGTAGAGCATACCCTTGTATTTTCCAAAATTAACTTGTTTAGAAGAGGTTGTTTGAAGTACCTCTTTTTGTGTAACAATAGCGTCTATATTTAAAGAAGATATTAATTTTTTAAACTCTGTAATTGTAATTCTTTTTTGAATAGAAAAAGTAAAACTATTAAAATCAAAATATCCATGTCGAACAAGAACAAATTTTTGTAGTTCTTGAATCTGCACAACACTGAGTTGCTCTAAGTTTTTTACAAAGACACTAAAAGAGTTTAAATGTTCAGTAAATACAAGCTCAATTTTTTTCACTAAAGTATCTCTCTTATACCTTTTGCATTAGGTGCAGAAAGAACACCCTCATGCTCTAATTGTTCAACAACCCTAGCAGAACGGTTATATCCTATCTGTAATTTTCTTTGTAAGTAAGAGATAGAAGTTTTTTTATCTGTTAGAACAATATTTTTTGCCTCTTCATAAAGAGAATCTAACTCTTCATATGATTCATTTGATGAGGAACTACCAACATCACTCTCTTCCATTAAGAAGCTCTTATCATAATTTGCCTCTCTTTGAGATTTTATAAATTCAACAATATTCTCTATCTCTTCTTCCGTTGCCCATGGGGCATGTAAACGAACAAGACCTGTTGCCCCGGGAGGAGTAAAAAGCATATCTCCTCTTCCTAAAAGGGACTCTGCACCTATCTGATCTAAAATAATTTTAGAGTCAATCTTTTGCCCTACTCTATACGATATTCTTGATGGAAGATTCGCTTTGATGAGACCCGTAACAACATCTACAGAAGGACGCTGTGTAGCAACAATAAGGTGAATACCACATGCACGAGATTTTTGGGCAAGACGCGCAATTGAAATCTCTACATCTTTACCACTTGTCATCATCAAGTCAGCAAGTTCATCTATAATAACAACAATGTAAGGAAAATGCTCACCACCTATTTTTTTAATTTTTTCATTATAGTTTTCAATATTTTTCGTACGGCTATCAGCCATCAATTCATAACGGCGTTCCATCTCAGCTACCATATTATTAAGAGCTGCTATTGCCTGTTTTGGCTTTGTAATGACTGGTGTAAGAAGATGTGGAATGTCATTGTAAATAGAAAACTCAAGCATCTTTGGATCAATCATAAGTAAACGCAACTGATCAGGAGAGTTTTTATAGAGTAGTGAAAGTATCATGGCATTTATTCCCACACTCTTTCCACTTCCTGTTGTTCCAGCTATAAGTAAATGAGGAAGCTTTTTCAAATCTGTTACAAAAGGTTTTCCTACAATATCTTTTCCAAGTGCAATAGTGAGTGGTGAAGATGAATCTTTAAAGAGTTTATCATCAAGTAATTCTCTTAAATAAATGGTATCTACTGTCTCATTTGGTATCTCAATTCCCACAACATTTTTACCAGGAATTGGCGCCTGAATACGAATAGTCTCTGCTGAGAGTGCCATTGCCAAATCATCTTGTAGATTTAAGATTTTACTTACTTTTACATTTGCTGCAGGTTTAAATTCAAATGTAGAGACAACAGGTCCAGCGTAAGTTCGCACCACATCTCCATCTATTTTAAAGTGTGCAAGTTTATCTATAAGATAGCGTATCTTATCATCAAGTTCACTCTCATCAATCGTATGCTTATTTACCTTTGGTTTTTGTAAAAAGTCAACAGATGGGAGTTGAAAGTTTTTTGGTTTATCGACTTTACCTGTCTCTATATTAGCTAAAAGTTTTTTATTTTCTTCAAGTTCATTTACTATTACAGTATCCTTTTTCTCTTTCACTTCTGTTGGAGTATCAAGAATATTTTTTGTCTCTTCTTGTTTTATCTCTTCTTGTTTTGTTTCTTCTTTTTGCGTCTTTTCTTGTTTTATCTCTTTTTGTTTGATTTTTTCATGACGAAGATATGTAGGCTTATCTATATCTTCTTCTAAAATAATTTCATTGTTCATAACTGGCACTATATTCTGAAGATTTTTTTCTTCTTCTATTTTTACTTCTTTTGCAACTTTATTATGTACTTTGCTTTCTATTTCAATAGGTTCTTCTTGTTTTAATAGTGTTCTTCTTTTTATTTTTATCTCTTTTCTAGGAAGCTCTGATGGTTTTGATGAAAAATCTATTTTTGAAGTTTTCTCTTTTATCAAAGAGTATAAAATAGCAAGGATTTGAGAAGAACTTTTATCTGCTATTATTATAATAGCAACAGCTGTAATAATAAACCAAAAAATCCATAAACCAAAAGACCCAATATAAGGAGATAGAAAATCTACAAAATCAGCCCCAAATTTGCCTCGAAAAGCTCCCTCTATAAGAAGAGACTGTGCAAGTAAAAATGAGTATGACAGCAAAAAAGACGCTAAAATCAATTCTGAAACTCTAAAGTCAAAATGAGCATCAATATAGGAGAAATATAGAGGTACAAGCAGTGTAAAAGGCCAGACATAAGCAACATACCCAAAATAGAGTTTATTATAAAATGCAAACGATGCACCATAAGAACCAATAAAGCCACTATTTCCAAAAATTGTAGCAAATCCGAAGTAAATAAGTAAACCAAAAAATATAATGTAGAGCGTATCTTTCAAAGTAAAAAACCTTTTAAATAAATTATAGACTTCTCAAGAGAAATCTAAATGAAGTATATCTAAAAAAGTATAGCTATTAATTTAAAGATAATTTACTAAACTAAGTTTTGAAACTTTTCCCACAGTGGAGAGCATTGCTTGATAGTTGAGATTTAATTGCTGTAATTTTAAAGCAGATTCTGCCATATCCGTATCTACTACTGATGATCGAAGTGATTTAGTACTTACCTCTAGCAATTTTGTTTGCTCTAAAAATGTATTGAGCGTATTTGATTGTGCCCCAACCTTAGAGTGCATACGAGCAACATGTGTACTGAGATCATCCATTTTTTGTATAGCATTTTCAATTCCAATCGTTTTTGGATTTCCATCTTTTGCATCAGGATAATTTTTATGCTCTTCAACAGAACTAATCACTTCATCAATAGTTTTAAAAAAATCTGTTTTAGGATCACGAATTGATAATGAATCATTTGTATTAAAAGTCATTACAGAAGCATCTTTTGTAAAATCACCACTGTTGCTATCATACATAGAAATTGTGGCTGATGTGTCATTTGATGTTTTATCGTTAAAGTTAATTTTTCCATCATAGCTCAAACCTATAGTCCCTGATTTATCTGCTTCTTTAATTGCAGTATCATACGCAGTAGCACTGTTTCCAGCAGGAAAATTATCTGTTACAGCCATATTTGTTACATCCATAATTTGTTGGTAAGTAACTTTATCTGCATCTGTTGCACTACGAGGTGTCTTCATATTGTAAATTGTATAAGTATTGCCACTAACATTATCTGTAAAAGTAGAACCACCATTACTTGTACTTTTTAGATTAACAGATATATCATATTTATCACCATTAATATTTTTTCCTACAAGTTTTAATTTTGTTCCATCAAGTGTACCAGCAGAACCTTGTGAGAGATCTGCTACTTCAGCAAGTGTTGTGGAAGGTGTTGCAAATTTATTATCTTTTCGTGTTATCTGTGGTGCATCTGCACTCAATGTAGAACCATCTTTTGTAAAATTTGCTCTATCATAAATAAGACCATCTATGTTTTTAACGCTACTTCCACTTGAAGGTTTTAAATCTGAAATATTGAACTCTTTTATATAGAGCTTTTTATTAGCAGCTTTTGAAGTTCCATTTATAATTTTATTAAAATCAGTTTCACCAGAATCAAGATCATCTATTTTATTTACATTTGCTGCATTACCACCACTAAAATCAGTTGCTCCAACCATTTGAAAATCTAACTTACTTGAACCTTTTTGTTTATCTTGAACAACAATATCTCCCGAAGGATTTAAGGAAACATTGACAATCTTAGAATTAATAGTATTACCATATTCATCACCAATCTGTTTTAAAAGATCTGAAACTTTTTGTGTATCTTTCATAGCAAATTTATCTTTAAAAGCAGTTCCATCACTTCTTCTTCCCCTAAGATAAAAAAAGTGCTTTTTATTTGTATTATCTACCTTATCATCAGTATCTCCCATGAGGTTACGAATAGTGCTAGAAGGACTCAGTGGTTTTTTATCATCTTCTGAAGCCTGCAACTGAGGATAGTCCTTTAAAAGATTGATATTATCTTTATTAGAAGTTATTTCTCTACTTATTTGTGTTTCATTACCCAAAAACAAATCTTTTCCTGATAAATTATACTCTTGCTTATTATTTGATCCTAAAACAGCTTCCAATGATTTACCATTACCATGATACTTTCCGTTTGAATCTATGGGTTTTACATCGGCTATAGAACCAGAAAAAAGATACTTTCCATTTATAGAAGAATTTGCCAAAGATTTAAGATTTTTCTCTTCTCCTCGCAGTTCCTTTGCAATGGCGTCCTGTGATACATTATCATGATCTCCATTAGCAGCTTGCAATAAGAGTGTTTTCATCTTATTCATAGTAGTTTCAAATTGTCCAAGTACAACATCAGATTGATTTGAAAATTTATAACCACTTTCTGTACTTTTTTTAACTTGTCCAAGCGTGGTTACTTCGTTGTCGAGACTCATGGTTTTTGCAAAAGTTGTTACATTATCATATGCATATTGAATTTTTAATCCAGATGCTATTTGTTTGTTTACATCAAAAAGATCATTACTAAGTTTTGAATTATTGGTACCGAATAAATTCTGATAATACATACTTGATGTTACACGCATGATATACCTCCATAATAAAATATATTTGTTCTTTTAGCTTATTAAAGCAATAAAAGTTCCAATTACAAGCTAAATCGGCATAAAATTATTTACTTTTAAGTAAAAAATCACTATTATTTCAATTCAAAGATAAAATGCCAGAGTGATGGAACGGTATACATAGCGGATTCAAAATCCGCCGCCTCACGGCTTAGGGGTTCAAATCCCCTCTCTGGTACCACCTACATGTATAAGAACCTTTTTTTAAACAACAAAAAATTTATCATTAAACTACTCACAACAACATACGCAATACCCACTAAAATAGCTTAGAATTTATAAAGAAAACTTTAATAGATGATGAATATTGGCTATTTAGGAAAAATAAAAAGATTATATGTTACAATTCTAGGTTAAATATTTTAAAGAAAAAAACGAAGGGAAAAGAATGATAAAACTTTTAGCCACACTATTTTTTCTCACTGCAGTTGCAAATGCAGCCTCAAGCAGTGGAGATAAAAATATTGATACTAATAATATACTTACCACACACAAAAAAGATAAACTCTTTCTTGATACTATTCAAGGGAAAAATGGACTCACACTAAGTCAAGCTTTAGAGATTCTAAAAGCACAAAACTTGGAAATAAAAGCAGCAAAACTAGATGTAGAAGCAGCAAAAGCCAATGAAGGCGTAGCGTCAGGAATGAATTGGGGTAAACTTACCTTTCAACAAGATATAGCCAGATCAAATGATGCGCTTAATGTTTTTGGATTTAAACTTAGTTCAAGAGAGGCGACATTTGGTGATTTTGGTTTTGGTGCTTCCAATATGCCACAAAGCCAACAAGATCCAGGATATCTAACAACACCACCAAATACATTGAATTACCCAGGATACAGAAACTTCTTTCAAAGTACACTAAAATACGAAGTACCTCTTTTTACAGGTTTTGCGATTTCTAGTTATCAAGACATCATGAAAGAGATGTATAAAATGAAAAAGCTTGACAAAGAGCAAATTAAAAATGAAAAAATATATCAGCTAAGAAAAAGTTACTATGATATAGCACTCCTTGATACATCTATATCTCACTTAAATATAGTTATGCACAATATTAACACTTTAGAAAACACTACAAAGACAATGATAGAAGTGGGATATGCAAAAAAAGTTGATCTTTTAGAAGTACAAGCAAAAAAAGGAAATGTTACAAGACTTTTAGTACAAATGAAAGCAAATAAAGAACTCCTTTTACAATACATTAGTTTTTTACTCAATAAAAAAGTAACTGAAATTCAAGCACCTAAAAAAGATGTTGCAATGCCTATTTATACAGATGCCCAAATTTTAAAAACTAATTTAGACATTAAAAAAGCAACAACAGGACTTGCCGTAAGAAAATCTATGCAAGGTGCTGCAGAGGCTGCATTCTATCCTACTGTCGGTGCATTTGCAGAAGTTTCAACTGCAGACAATACTTTCTTGGGCCATGCAAGTGACCATAAAGCCTATACAATAGGGGCAAGACTTACATGGAATCTTTTCAATGGTGGAACAGATGCTTCCAAACTAGAAAAAGCAAAATTAGATCGTTTAAAAATGAGTTCTCAAGTAGCACTTGCAAAAGAAGGAATTACCCTTAAACTTGCAAAAATAAGAACAAAAATCAAAAGTATAGATATTGAAATAGCTTCACTAAAAAAAGAGCTTACACTTGCAAATACCATTTATAAAAATTATGAATATAGATATAGAGAAAAACTTGTATCTATGAGTGATGTCATCATCAAACAATCGCTTGAAATAGAGAAGATTTTACAACTACAACAAGCAAAAAACAAACGCACCCAAGCAGTTTTTGCTTTAGAAAAATTAGCAAACGGAGAAAAATAGAATGAAAAAACTACTAATACTACTGGCACTCAGTGCTTCACTCATCGCAGAGACACTCACTCTTTCAGGAACAGTTATATCGGATAATAAAAAGATGATTACAAGTCGTTTCATGGGCTTTGTAACACGAGTAAATGTATCAGAAGGAAATTCTGTTAGAAAAGGAGAACTCCTTTACAGTATTGATTCAAAAGAGATAGATGCAGCAAAATCACAAGTAGAGCTTGCAATTTCTCAAGCACGACTTTCCTTGCAAATGTACCAAAATCAATTTGCGAATATACAATTAAATCTTGAGCGAAATAAAAGACTTCTTGCCAAGGATATGGTTGCAAAATATCAAGTGGAAAATCTTGCACTTGCAGCTAAAAATCTTCATGATTTAGTTGAGATTTCTCAAAAACAAGTTGAACAAGCGAAAGAAAGACTCAAAGAGGTAAACAATCAATATAAATACTTAAATATTACTGCTCCAAATAATGGAGTTGTCATCAAGGTGAATGTTCGTGTAGGTGAGATGGCAATGCCTGGTATGCCAGCTGTTATTCTTTCTGACTTAACTGACTTAAAAGTTTCTCTAGAAGTTGCTGAAAGTGATTTACATTTACTTAAACGCGGAAAAAAAGTTCTTATAAAAATTCCATCACAACATATTCAAGAGATTGGAAAAGTTACTGCAATTATTCCAAATTCAAATCCAATGACGCATACATTTAAAGTAAAAATATCTTTTAAATCACATCATAGAACTGTGTATCCAGGTATGTATGCAACAGTATCTATAAACTAAGGAGAGTAAATATGAAACATCATAAAATTTATGAACCTAGTGATTCAGCAGGGAAACTAGCCAAAACCTTTTTACGAAATCCATTAACAATTGTTTTAGGGATTTCTTTATTAGTGCTGGGATACCTTTCTCTTGAAATTATGCCTCGTAATGAAAACCCACAAATGGTTGTTAGTGGATCAACTGTTATTGTTGCCCTTCCTGGTGCAACTGCAAAAGAGGTAGAAAAGGTAATTGTACAACCTTTAGAGAGAAAATTGAAAGAGATAAAGGGAGTTCAACATATTTATGGAACGGCTATGGATAATGTTGGGGTAGTCAATGCAGCATTTTTTATTGGACAGAAACAAGAAGCTTCTAATCTAAAAGTATATGATAAAATTATGCAAAATTCAGATATGTTTCCTAAAGGAGCGAAAAATCCTATTGTTAAACCATTGAATATTGATATTGATATTCCTATTATGAGTGTTGCATTTTATTCCAATCAAAAACTCAATCAAACAGAACTCTATGAAAGAGTAAAAAAAATACAACAAAAAATCAATGCTCTTAAAAATGTTGCTGTTACTGCTTTAAAAGGTGGACATAAACCTCAATATAATATAGAAGTTGATCTTAATAAACTTTCAGGCTATAGTCTCTCAATGGGACAAATAATGAAAGCTGTGCAATCTCTTGCATATAATGTACCTGCTGTTAAGGACAGAACAAAAAATAACGAACTAGTTATGCTTGGAGTTAAAAATGCCATTGAAAATGTACAAGATGTTGGAAATATTATTGTAGCACAGTATATGGGTTCTCCAATATATCTTAAACAGGTAGCAAAAGTTAAAAACTCTTATGATATTCAAAACTTCAAATCAGCACTTATTGCAAAGAGAGAAGGTGAAAATAAATTTTCAAAGTTTGAAAATCAAGTTACCTTAACAGTATCAAAATTAAAAGGTACAAACGCAGTAAATGTTGCAGATGAAGTTAAAGATAGTCTTGAACAATATAAAGATGTTTTAAAGAAAAATGGTATTAGTTATGTGATTACTAGAGATTATGGAGTAAGAGCTGATGATGCAGTAAATGAACTTATGATGCATCTAATTCTCTCAATTGCAATTATTGCTATTTTACTTATATTTGTACTAGGATGGAGAGAGTCAATCATTGTTACATTTACCGTTCCTGCTATTTTATCAGTGACTCTTTTCGTCGCCTATTTAAGTGGACAAACAATCAATAGAATTACACTTTTTGCATTTTTACTTGCACTTGGACTGCTAGTAGATGCAGCAATTATTGTTATTGAAAATATTCATAGACATTATCACTCCGTCGAGTCGGCACATCTTAGTGACGATGAACTTATGGTTAAAGCAACAGATGAGATTGGTGCACCAACAAACATTGCTACTTTAGCGATTATTATGACTATGGTACCTATGGCATTTGTTGGAGGAATGATGGGGCAATTTATGAAACCAATTCCTGAAAATGTCCCTGTAGCACTTATTGCTTCACTTTTTGTTGCCTATATTTTTACCCCTTACCTCGCAGTAAGAATACTCAAACGCCCAGACCTTACTAAAGGAGAACATTAATGTTTAAAAAATTTGAAAACCTTGTGCGTGAAGGCATACAGAGCAAAGCAAAAAGAAGACTTATTCTTTTTGGTACGCTTATTGCCTTTATAGTATCTATCCTTATGATTGCCCCAACGGAAATAGTAAAAGTAAAAATGCTCCCTGGTAAAAACAGTGATACATTTAATATTTATGTAACACTTGCAAATGGAGACTCTGTTGAGCAGACAAAAAAAGTTACTGAGTGTGTTAGCCGTTATGTAGTGCAAGAGAAAGAAGTTCTTAATACTGAAGTATTTTTAGGAATGGGTTCTCCTCTTGATTTTGCTGGTCTTATTAAAGGCAGTCAATTTAAAAACTCTGAAAATGTAGCAGAAATTGTTTTAAATCTTACAAAAAAAGATGAGAGAAAAGAACCTTCATTTATGATGGTTCAAAAAATGCGTCCTGTTATTCAAAATGCCTGTGAGAAGCTCTATCCTAATACACATATTTCATTTGTAGAGCCACCAGCAGGCCCTCCAACTCTTTCAGCAATTGTTGCAGAAATTTATGGTGACAATGCACAAGGCATAAGAAAATTAGCAGACAAAGTTGAAAAAGTTTTTGAATCTACAAAAGGTCTCGTAGATATTGATACTATGGAAGATGAAATATACTCTACTTTCGATTTAAAAATCAATACAACAAAAGCATCTAAATCTGGAATCTCTGTAAAACAACTCAACAATATTATCTACCTTGCCTTTGAAGGTATGGATATAGCTGTAAAAAATTCAGCGAAATACAATGAGCAGGTTCCTCTCTTTTTAACACTCTCACCAAAGTCAAAAAGATTTACGAGAAAAGATTTGGACTCAGTTAGAGTGAAGTTAACATCTCTAAAACTTATGAATAGAAAAGGGATGATGGTTCCTGTTACAGAACTTGTAACAATTATTCCAACAAAATCTCATCCTAAGATTATGAGTAAAGATCTGCATCAAATGACAAATGTTATGGCAGAAACGAATATGGTTTCGCAAGTCTATCCACTCATTCAAGCAAGAGATACAATCTTAAAAACTTTTACTAATGAGTATGATATTACAAAAACAGGTCTTTTTAATTTATCATTAAAAGATAAAAAAACAGGTGATGTATATCAACTAAAATGGGATGGTGAGATGAAAGTAACTCTTGATACTTTTAGAGACTTAGGAGCTGCGTTTATTGCCGCATTAATCCTTATCTTTTTACTTATGGTTACCTACTACAAAAGTTATACCCTTAGTGGTATCATCTTGCTTGGCTCATTTTTATCTATTATTGGTGTGATATTTGGTCACTTTATAATGAATCTCTTTACAACAGATACATTTTTCCTCACAGCCACATCAATGATTGGTTTTATTGCCCTTATTGGTATTAGTTCTCGTAACTCATTACTACTTATTGATTTTACAAAGGCACTTATGGATGAAAAAGGTATGCATAAAGCAGAAGCTATTGCTTATGCAAGTGCAACACGCGCAAAACCTATTTTCTTAACAGCAATTGCAATTATGCTAGCTTCTACTCTCCTTGCTAGTGATGCTGTATTTGGTGGACTAGGAGTTGCACTTATATTTGGTACTGTGACAGCTGTTATTGCTTCACTTGTTGTTGTTCCTGTATTATTATATATGACAGATTTAGAAACTCATTTTCAGTTTCATGAGAAAAAAGCTGTATCGATAGAAGAGCCTGTTTAGGTCTCTTCTCTCATATATGTTTATGTTATAAAAGAGCTCAGGAAGATTTCTCCCTTCCATATTAATTTCCTTCACTATAAATTTTTCACTTTTTGTAATTTTTTAGAATTTTAGTAAATTTAAGATAAAATTTCATTATGAATAAACAAGAGTATATAAACACAGTAAAAAAACTAAATAGTTGGGCATATCATTATTATGTTCTAGATGATCCTATTATGACGGATGAAGGCTATGATAAGCTTTACCAAGAAGTGCAAAAGTATGAAGAGGCACATTCTGATGAAATTTTACCAAACTCTCCAACACAGAGAGTTGGCGATGTAATAAGTAAAGGATTTACAAAAGCCAAACATCTCTCCCGTATGTGGTCTTTAGAAGATATTTTTGATGCTGATGGGCTAAAAAAGTGGCTAGAAAAAACATATAGACTTGATGATAGTGTGACATTTTATTGTGAACCAAAGTATGATGGTGCTAGTTTGGATTTACTTTATGAAGATGGAAAACTTATTAAAGGTATTACCCGTGGAGATGGGAGTGTTGGTGAGCTTATTACGCAAAATGTAAAAACCATTCAATCTATTCCTCTTACCATTGAGCATAAAGAGCGTATAGAAATTCGTGGTGAAGTAGTCATTTTTAAAGATGAGTTTGAAAAAATAAACAAAGAGCGTCTTAAACGCAGTGAGGCACTTTTTGCAAATCCACGAAACGCAGCCGCAGGAAGTCTTCGTCAACTTGACCCAAAAATCACGGCTTCTCGCAATCTTGTATTTTTACCTTACGGCGTTGGTATAAATTCACTACAACAGCCACTTCTTAGTGATAAAATGGGCTATATTTATGAACTTGGATTTCGTAAACCACCACTTCGAGCCGTTACAAAAGGGTATGATGAAATCCAAACCATCTATGAGCAGATGCAAAAAGAGCGTGATAGTTATGCCATGATGCTTGATGGAATGGTAGTAAAAGTCAATGAAATAGTGGCACAAGAAGATATGGGCTATACAGTAAAAGTGCCACGATGGGCAGTTGCCTATAAATTTCCTGCAGTTGAGAAAATAACAACACTAAAAAATATTATTTTACAAGTTGGACGCACGGGAGCAGTGACTCCTGTTGCTATTGTAGAGCCAACAGAGATAGAGGGTGCAGTAGTTGAGCGTGCAACTTTGCATAACTTTGATGAGATAGAGCGAATGGATATTCGTATTGGCGATAGGGTAATCATACTTAGAAGCGGGGATGTTATTCCTAAAATTGTGAAAGTTTTAGTAGCAGAGCGTAGTGGGAGTGAGCAAAAAGTAAAAAGACCTAAAAATTGTCCTGTTTGTGGGAGTGAATTACTTCAAGAAGAGGTGCTAATAAAGTGTCAAAACCTAAACTGTGAGGCAAGAGTTGTAAACTCCATCATCTACTTTGCTTCAAAAGCTTGTCTCAACATTGATGGACTTGGTAATAAAATAGTAGAGCAACTTTTTAGTGTTGGACTTGTAAAAAGTATGCTTGATTTGTTTGATTTGAATATGGAAAAACTTTTGGAGTTAGAGGGTTTTAAAGAGAAAAAAGCACAAAATCTTCTCAATGCAATAGAAAATGCTAAAGGAAGTGACCTTTGGCGTTTCATTAATGCACTTGGAATTGAGCATATAGGAGAAGTAGCCTCAAAAACGATAGCACAAGCCTTTGGGCTTGAGTATCTAAACGCAGTAAAAGAAACACTTATAACCATTGAAGGTATAGGCGAAGAGATGGCAGAGAGTTACTTAGAATTTATGCGTGTAAATCGTGAAACAGTACAAAAATTACAAGATATTTTAGAGCCTGTAGCTCCTGAAAAAGAAGAGGAAGTAAAAGAGAACCCTTTTAAAGGCAAGACTATTGTACTCACAGGAAGTATGAGCAGACCAAGACCAAAAATAAAAGAGATGCTAGAGTCTTTAGGTGCAAAAGTTTCAGGAAGTGTGAGTAAAAAAACAGACTTTTTAATTTATGGTGAAGATGCTGGAAGTAAGTATGATAAGGCTATAAGTTTGGGGGTGATTACGCTTAGCGAAGATGAAATGCAAAGAATGTAATCGATATCTATAAAATATTCGCTATAAAAAATAACGAATAGAAGCAAAACCATACGCATCACATTCTTCAAGAGCATTTACTTGTTCTTGTGAAATGATGCCACCAAGTGCAAAAATTTTCATATTACTTTGAGTGCAAAGAGTTTTTAAATCCTGCACACCCTTTGGCTCACCTTTATTTGGAGTAGCAAAGATAGGACTATATGTTACATAATCTGCACCTAACTCCTCTGCTTTAAAAACTTCTTCATGAGTATGTGTGCTTATTATAACCTCTAAACCAAGTGCTTTTGCCTTTAGTATTGTATCAAATTGTGTCGATGTTAAATGTACACCTGCTGCATTTAGAGAGTGGGCAAGTTTATAATCTTGATGTAAAAAAGCTTTAAGTGATTTTATGGATTTACACATCTGTATAAAATTCTGAGCATTAAAAGCATACTCTTCACTCTCTTTATCACGATAAAGTGCAAAATCAGGCACATATTTTCGTAATTGAAAATAGGAGGGAGAAGCACTTATAAGATACTTTTTCATACTATTTTTTCAAAAGTGGATTTTCAAAGTCAACTTTTTTTACTTCCACATCCTTATTGTATCTTTCAGCCATTGCTTTTACATGGTACTCCATTCTCTCAAGCAAATAGAGTTCTTGTTTTGTATATTTGGTTTTTGAAGTTTGAATATACTCTTGCAAAAAGGCTAAGGCTTGTTCCTCATTTTCAAAGTTTATGGAAGCTATCTCTTTTTCAAAATCTTCATAGTATTCCCCACATGAAGACAAAAAGTCATAACTTAAATCCATCGTTTTTAAATTGTGATGTGCTTTTGAAAATGCAAAGTGATTGTAAAGCATACATCCCACAAAATACTCAACATCAGAAGGTTCAAACTCAGAGTACTGATTTGCTTCATCTTCAAAGTGCTTATGCCATGTTGTCAATATATTTTCTATTTTTTCATTCATATCTTATCTCTTATTTTTTTCTATATTATACTATGCTAAACTCTAGCTATGATAAAATTGACTCCAAACGCAAACAAAAACTTAAAATTATTGTTACCTACTACAAATAAAGCACTTGCAATCGCACTCAAAGATGCCTCTCCTACACAATTACAACAACTTGGAGGAGTAAAAGATTTAAACTCTATTCTTAAAATGCTTTTAAAAGAGAGTAGTAATGCCAATGATGTACAAAACAGAACTCTTTTAGAGCTTTTAAAAAATAATCCTACCCTTCAATCTCTCTCAAAAATAACACCAAATATAAAAAATTTACTTGCACTTCTAAAACAAGACACAAAACAGACAGAACTAGAAAAAGCACTCCAAAATCTCCTCACAAACATCACAAAGATAGAGCCAAAAGAGTTGGAAAATAAAATAAAAAATTCAGGAGTTTTTTTAGAAAATCAAATAAAAAATGGTGCAAATCCAAAAGAACTCTTCTCTCAAGATTTAAGAGCACTCCTTTTACAAACACATGACAAACTCTCAACCACAATGACAACTCCAAACTCACAAGAGATTTTAAAGCATATTGACAAGCTTACACTCACAATAGATTATAATCAACTGGTCTCACATCTCTCAAATGCATCATCTGTCTATATTCCCTACTCTTGGGATGCATTAGAAGAGGGAAATATCACTATAAAAAAGCTCCAAAAGAAAAACTACCTTTGTGATATTCATCTAAAATTAAAAGAGCATGGTGAAGTTGATTTAAGATTAGCCCTTGTTGAAAAAAATCAACTCAGCATATACATTACAACACAGAGTGAATCGCTTAAAAAAAGCATCTTAGAAAATCTGCAAATGCTTAAAAAACAGCTTTTACAAGCATCCATTATGACCAAAGAGATACGATTTAGAACAAAGCAGGAACAGTTTTACAATACAACTTCTAATGATAGTTTAAAAATGGGTTTTGAGGTAAAAGCATGAAAGAAAAAGCAGTTGCACTCCAGTACGATAATGAGAAGAATAATGCTCCAAAAGTCATAGCCAAAGGCGAAGGAAAAAGTGCTCAAAAAATCATACAAATAGCACAAGAGAATGGCGTAACACTTAAAAAAGATGAAGACCTAGTAGAACTTCTCTCAAAAGTGGAACTTGATGCAGAAGTTCCACCCCAGATGTATAAAGCAGTTGCAGAAGTTTTTAGTTTTCTCTATAAAATCACAAAATAAATTACTTCAATTCACTCCAATTATCGCCAATATTCAAGCTCGCTTTTAGAGGAACATTTAACTCCATAATACTCTGCATACTATCTCGAAACTTCGTACCAAGCATATCAGCATCACTTGCATCCACTTCAAAAATCAACTCATCATGAATTTGTAGTAACATTTTTGCTTTAAGATTTTCATCTCCTATAATTTTGTGAATTTTATTCATACTTAGTTTTATAAGATCTGATGCACTCCCTTGAAAAACAGAATTTACAGATTCTCGCTCATAAGCAGCACGAAACATCGGTGTTGCATTTTCATAGTCAAAATAGCGTCTGCGTTTAAGCAATGTCTCTACATACCCTTTCTCTTTTGAACTCTCAACAATAGAGCGAAAATAGCTTTTAACTGTAGGAAAAGATTCAAAATACTTCTCTATAATTGCTTTTGCCTCTTTAGTTGTAATACCCAAAGTATCAGAGAGTTTTTTCTGTCCCATTCCATAAAGTAATCCAAAGTTTACCGTTTTTGCTATACTTCTTTTTGCTTTTGCATCCTCTTCACCAAAAAGAATAATGGCAGTTTGAAGATGAATATCTTTATCATGTTCAAAGGCATCTACCAGCACGGCATCTTGTGAGAAATGAGCCAGTAAACGCAACTCAATCTGTGAGTAATCAATACCAATAAGCTTTTTACCCTCCCCTGCAATAAATCCTTGTCGAATTTTAGCACCAAGAGGTGTTCGTGTTGGAATGTTTTGCAAGTTTGGATTTTTTGAACTTAGTCGTCCTGTTGCTGTTCCTGTTTGAACAAAAGAGGTATGGATTCTATGAGTCTCATTTGCATTTGCCAGTTTTAAAAGTGGATCAATATATGTCGAGTAAAGTTTATGCACCTCTCGGTACTCCAAGAGTTTGACTATGATTGGATGCTTCTCTTTTAATGAGCTTAGAACCTTTTCATCTGTAGAGTAGCCCGTCTTTGTCTTTTTACCAACAGGCAGACCAAGTGTCTCAAAAAGTACAACACCAAGCTGTTTTGTAGAGTTAATGTTAAACTCACTTCCTGCAAGCTCATAAATGCTTTTTGTAAGCCCCTCTAATGTCTTTTTAACCTCAACTAAAAACTGTTCAAAGAACGCAGTATCGACCTCTATTCCCTCTTTTTCCATCTTTAAAAGTGTTTTTATAAATGGAATCTCTACTTCTCGTGCTTCATCTATAAGATTTTTTGCATCTTGAAGTTCTAATTTTTGTAAAAAGAGTTTATAAAGTTTCAAAGTGATAAAAGCATCTTCAGCTGCATAAACGCAGGCATCATCAAGTGCAACACTAGAAAAGTTCTCCCCTTTTTTTACAGTATCTTTAAATGAAACCATATTATGATCAAGGAGTTTATCTGCAAGTTTATCTAAAGAGAGTGCAGATTCAGGGTTAATAAGCCATGCTAAAATCATACTATCACAGTAAATATCAAGCGAGTCATCTTCTAAAAAACGCGATACAAAATGCAAATCAAACTTAATGTTATGCCCTACTACACGAGAGCCAAATATTTTACGCATTGCCTCTTTTGCCACTTCATGACTAATCTGTTTTTCAACACCCAGATAGAAGTGTCCAAATGGTACATAGTACGCCTCATCATTACCCATACAAAAACTAAAACCAACAAGATTATCATTAAAATAATCAAGCCCTGTTGTCTCTGTATCAAATGCAACAATTGTTTCAGGTTTAAGCTGATTAAGCACTCTATTTAGCTCTTTTTCATCTGTAAGAAGTGTTGCTTTAAATGCAAGTTTTTTACTCTCTTGTGCATCTGGTTCTTTTTTTGCATTTTCTTTTTTTGCATCACTTACAAGATTTTTTGCATGAAGAACACGCAATATTGCATTTTGTTCATACTTTACTAGCTCATCATAAATATTTAAAAATGGATTTTCAACATCCATTTTATACTCTTCAAAATCAAATGCATCACAAGAAAAAACATTTGGATCAAGCGTTACAAGCTCTTTTGACATATATGCCTGCTCTTTTGAAGCTATAAGCTTCTTCTGCATTGCACCTTTTATCTCATCAATATGCTCATAAACATTATCAAGCGTGTTGTACTCTTTTAAAAGTTTCTCTGCTCCAACTTTTCCTATGCCCTTCACTCCTGGGACATTATCGGCACTATCACCTAAAATAGATTGATAATCAATAAACTGTTTGGGTGTCACACCATATTTTTCATAGCAAGCTTTTTCATTGATATACTTGCGTTTAATAGCATCAACTATAACAACCTTATCATCATCTATAAGCTGATAGAGGTCTTTATCATGCGATACAACACGAACTTTATAGCCCTGTTTTTTTGCACAATTTACCACGGTTGCTATCATATCATCTGCTTCAAAGCCAACTTTTCCAAGCGTTTTGTATCCCATTTTATTTATCCACTCTATCGCAATAGGAAGCTGTTGTGTCAGTTCTGGTGGTGGAGCTTGACGGTTTGCCTTGTAGTTTACATCTATCTCATTTCTAAAAGTATCTCCTTTAGAATCAATGGCAAAAATAATATAGTCACTGTTATAGTCTTTATCCAAAGTTGCAATGAAATTTGTAAAACCAGTTAAAAGTCCTGTAGGAAAGCCATCTTTTGTACGCAAATGCTGTGGCAGTGCATAAAAACTTCTAAAAAAGAACCCAAATGTATCTATTACTGTAACGACCTTACTCATGAGAATCCTCAATTGCATCAAGCATATCATCAATAACATCTTCAAGCATCTCATAATCATACCCAGCATCACGCGCTTTTCTCAAACCAAAGTTAATTGCCTGCTCTGAAAAAGGTTTATTAATTGGCAAAACAGTTTTAACAATATTCAAGGCAGTGGCATACTCGGCAACCTCTCGTGGTGCAGCTATAGGATTATCTGAATAGCGAATCATATCTATAAATTTTTTATCAAATCCCCAGTGATTAAATACTTCTGCAGTTACTTCAGAGCTACTTACATCAACATACGATTTTTCTAACTGTGCAAGATTATTTGAAAACTCAACCTCAGCCTTAAAACTCACATCTTCATCTTCTTGAATAATATCACTCGCAATTAAAATTTTTCCTGTCTCTTGCAAAAATGCTGCAAGATATAAATCATCAGCCTTTTTTTTATCTACTTTTTCATACCATTTCAGCATTAAAGTCGCTTGCATCTCAGAAATTTCAGCAAACTTTTCACTTGTTACACCATAAGGTTGCATATCAATATTTAAAAGTTTTTTTATAGAATTTCCAAGAGCAATAGATCGTGTCATACTCATTCCAAAAAGAGAAATAGCCTGTGAAATATTTTTTATCTCTTTTGCAAAACCATACAGAGGAGAATTTGCATTTTTTAGAAGATTTGCGACTATCATAGGATCATGTGCAATTACTCTCGATAATTCTGTAACACCCGTTTCATCATCAGTATAGATCCTATTAATTTCTAAAATAGTTTTAGAAAGTGGAGGAAGTGATTTAATACTTTTAACAATTGAACTCTTCATAAAATATACCTTAATAATTTTTTTATTTCTAATTATAGCACAATCTACACTTTAAACTTTATTTAATATTTTATAGACTAAAATTGCGACACACAACAACACCTTGGAGATATTTATGAAAAAATTAGGAACACTCTTTATCAGTACGATTTTTGCTTTTAACCTTTATGCTGATTCTACAACATGCACATGTGATGCACTCAATACAAGTATTACGAACCTTCAGACATCTGTAACGAACCAACAAGAACTTGTTTCTAAACTTGCAGATGACATTGGTGTTATGGCTGATCGAATAGGTACAATGGCAGATAGAATTGTCGCAACAGAAAAACTACTTTCAAATACACTTCTTACTTTAACAGGCAACAAATCTTTAACAAATAGCGTCGCTTTAACAAAACCAATCGATTCTAGTACCGCTTCAAAAGCGACTGCTCCAGATATTAGCCTGTCAAATTCAGCTTCAACATATCTTTTATATGCATCAACTAAAAATACATTTAATAGAGCAGATAGCCTTGTAATTTATATAAATTCATCTAATACACTTTCAGCTGCATGGGAACAAGTTGCAAATCTTGCAACAACAAATAATGATGTTATTTATATTGCGGTAAAAAGTATTAATAGCAATGTCATATCAGCACTTTCAAACAGTGTAAAACTTACATTACAATAAGAAGAATTTTATGACAAATGTATTGAAGTTCTCGACTTTTGCAATTTTTCTCACTCTTTTTATAACTGGGTGTGGGAGTTCAAATAAAGATGAAACAAACTCAACGAAGATCAACAATTCTTGTGCTACAAACACTGCTTCTACATTAAATAGAGCTACTCTAACCGTGATGCGTAATAGTTTACAAACAAGTACGCATATTATAGATGATATGAATCTGACTCTAAGTAAAATGGATGCAATGAATGATAGAGTGCTTCAAACTGTAGAACTCTCAGCAAAAACAGTTTCAAAACTTGCAGATGACTTCAATATGACAAAAGAAGGAACAAAACATTTTAAAGTTGACAATGCTTTACCGGGTTTTGTTATAAAAGGAGCTTTAAGTAAAAAATATATTTTAGCATCATCTGCTAGTAGATTTTTTCCAGATTCAAAAACGCTTAAAACACTCTTTTATGATTCATCTTCACTCACAATCGCACTCAATCGTGCATTAAGTAGCGCAAACAAGAGTAATAATCTCTATATGACTATTTTACAAGTAGAGACAAATGGTACTATTACAAACCTCACAAATGGGTTGCTTATTCTTAAATCAAATCTTTAACTAATATAGTGTAGAATGTCATCCAAATATTATATTTTTTGGAGAGACATTGAAAAAAATTATTAAACGATTTTGGCCCTATATAAAAGAGTATAAACTCTACTATATGCTTGTTATTTTTGGTGGTATTCTTATTGTTATTTCAACAGCAGCCACAGCACAAATTATGAAACCCATGATGGATGATATGTTTATTAAAAAACAAGAAGATATGCTCTATATCATTCCTTTTGGGCTTATTGCCATCTACCTCACAAAAGCTATTGGAAAGTATATACAAACTGTATTTATGGAGTATATTGGGCAGAGCATTATCACCCGTTTTCGTGAAATACTTCTACATAAAATGATTTCACTGGATATGGCATTTTTATATACAAATAGAAGTGGTGAACTTATTTCACGAATTACAAATGATATAGGTCGTATTCAATACTTTGTATCAAATATGCTACCAGATATGTTCCGTGATGGAATTACTGTTATTACTCTTATTGGCTACATTATTTATCTTAATCCCCTGCTTTCATTCTATACACTTATTGTTGTACCTTTAATTATCTATCCACTTATGCTTATAGCAAAAAAACTAAAAAAATACTCTCACCGTTCACAAAGTAAAAATGCTGACCTCGTTTCACGATTAACTGAAGTTTTTAACAATAGCGAAATCATAAAAGCAAACAATACTGAAAAATTTGAGATAAAAAGATTCAGTATTGAAAATTGGAAATTTTTCAAAATAAATATGAAAGCAATTTATGTGGGTGCATTAGTATCTCCTATGATGGAAATCATCGCAGTAACTGGTCTTGCGGCTGTTGTTTATGTAGGTGGTAGAGAGGTCTTTGATGGAAAAATGACTGTTGGTGAATTTACTGCCTTTTTAACTGCTGTTGGGCTTGTATTTGAACCTATTCGTAAAATAGGAGGTATCTATTCAAAAATTCAAGATGCACTTGCTGCAAGTGAGCGTGTCTTTGAAATAATAGATACTCCAAACACTGTAATTGATGGTAAAAAAGAGCTTCAAGCCGATATTAAAGAGATAGAATATAAAGATGTTGTTTTAAAATATGAAGATACAAATCTCCTAAATGGTGTGAACCTCAAAATCAATGCTGGAGAGAATATAGCACTTGTAGGTGACAGCGGTGGTGGAAAATCTACTTTTGTAAATATGCTTTTGCGTTTTTATGACCCTGATAAAGGAGCAATACTTATAAATGGTACAAATATAAAAGAGTTTACCCAAGGCTCAATAAAATATCACATTGCCCTTGTAACACAACGCATCTACATTTTTCAAGACTCTTTAGCAGCAAATGTTGCTTATGGAGAAGAAAATATTGATGAAGAAAAAGTTCTAAAAGCACTCAAACTAGCAGATGCTTACGATTTTGTGCAAGAGCTTGAAAATGGCATACATACCATAATGAGTGAATCAGGTGCAAACCTTTCAGGTGGACAAAGACAAAGAATAGCCATCGCAAGAGCCATCTACAAACACGCATCTCTCCTCCTCTTTGATGAAGCCACTTCAGCACTCGACAATGAAAGTGAGAAACGCATACAAAAAGCACTAAGTGAATACACGAAAGATAAAATCACCATTACAATTGCCCATAGATTAAGTACAATTGAGCATGCAGACAAGATTTTAGTATTACAAAAAGGAAGCATTGTAGCATCTGGCACACATAATGAACTTTTAAAGAGTTCAGAAGTATATAAAAGACTCTCTGGGCAATTTCAGTAAACGCAGGTAAAAAACAACGGTGAAACTAAGTAACTCTACTATTTTTAAGATTATTTTATAAAGTGGAAATTCAATATACGATGCATATTCTGGAGCTTCGTGGTGGACGAGGAGAGATTCGAACTCTCGGTACAGTTACCCATACGCATCCTTAGCAGGGATGTGGTTTCAGCCACTCACCCACTCGTCCATTTGAAGAATAGAATTATAGTGAGAGTTAAATAATATATAGCTTAAAGTTGTGCTAAAATTTTCGCTACAACTTCTGAAGGGTTTTCTGCTTGATAAATAGGACGCCCAACAACAATGAAATCTACCCTTTGCTCTTTTACAAATGCGACATCTGCCACTCGTTTTTGATCGCCTGCATCCTCTCCAAAAGGACGGATGCCAGGGGTGAGTGTCATAAAAGTTTCATTGGTAATATTTTTGATAGATGCTGATTCATAAGCAGAACAAACTACACCATCAAGCCCACTCTCTTGTGCATCTTTTGCAAATTGATTCGCTTTATTTGCAATGTCTGATTCATAAACTGCCTGAAATTCCTCCTCACTAAATGAGGTCAAAGCAGTTACTGCCAAAACTATAGGACGCTTTTCATACTTTTCAAGTCTTTGCATCACTGTACTCATGGCACGCTTACCTGCACTTGCATGAACATTAAACATATCTACACCAAGTCCCATAATAGACTCTGCTGCATCTGCCATTGTATTTGGAATATCATAAAGTTTTAAATCTAAAAATATTTTAAAATCAGGATTGATGTTTTTGATGGCTTTTAAAAATGTTTCACCATCACGAATGTAAGTACGAAGTCCAACTTTTAGCCAGACATCGTGTTCTTTTATCTTTTGAATTAACGCTAAATTTTCTTCTTCTGTAGGAAGGTCAAGTGCAACACATAATTCCATAAATAACTCTTTATAATTAATTTATGGAATTATAGCACTTGTCTATTAAAAAGAAATTTTACTTTCCATTTACCATAGTTGCTATTTTTGCAACGACCGATGGATCTTCAAGTGTTGAAATATCTTGTGTAATAGCTTCCCCTTTTGCAATGGCACGCAAAATACGACGCATAATTTTTCCAGAGCGTGTTTTAGGAAGTCCTGATACAAAAACAATATCATCACAAATAGCAATATTTCCTATCTCTCTTTTAATAACACCATTGATGGCTTTTACCTCTTCAACCTCATCAGCTACACCATCATCAGACTTGAGAATAATATATGCAAATATTCCTTCACCTTTTAACTCATGTGGCTTACCGACAACGGCAACTTCTGCTACATTTGGATGTTTTTTAATGGCAGCTTCTACTTCGGCAGTTCCCATTCTATGACCACTTACATTAATGACATCATCAGTTCGTCCCGTAATCGTAATATAACCATCTTCATCATAAACAGCACCATCACCTGTAAAATAGACAGCTTTACCATCTTTTTTCACATCACCATAGTATGATTTAATATAACGCTCTTCATCACCCCAAACACCACGAATTTGTGCAGGCCAAGGTCTTGTAACACACATATAACCAGTCTCACCGACTTCAGCTTTTTCACCCGTAGCAGGATCTAATATTTCAGCAATAATTCCAGGAAGAGGAAGCGTTGCACACGCAGGTTTAATAGGAGTAGCTCCAGGAAGAGGAGAAACAATATGCCCACCTGTTTCTGTCTGCCAATATGTATCTACAATTGCACACTTACTTGAACCTACCTGCTCGTAGTACCATTTCCATGCTGGAGAGTCTATTGGCTCCCCAACAGTTCCAAGCACTTTAAGAGATGACAAGTCATATTTTTTTGGTTCATCTTCGCCCATTTTATGTAAAACACGAATAGCAGTAGGTGCAGTATAAAATTGATTAATTCTATGATTTTCAACCATGGACCATGGACGACCTGCATCAGGATAAGTAATAACCCCCTCAAACATTACAGTTGTAGCACCCATTGCAAGTGGACCATATACTATATAAGTATGTCCTGTAATCCAACCAACATCAGCAGTACACCAGTAAGTATCATTCTCTTTTACATCAAATACCCACTCCATTGTCATCTGAGCCCAAAGAATATACCCAGCAGAGTTATGTTGTACACCTTTTGGTTTACCTGTACTCCCTGAAGTATAGAGTAAAAAGAGAGGATCTTCACTCTCCATAACTTCAGACTCACATACTGCTGATTTATCTTTAATAAGTTCATTATAAGAGTAATCGCGTCCTTTTTTCCATACAATATCTTCGCCATTTCTCTCAACTACCAGCACTTTTTTTACAGGTGTATCTCCTTCTAATGCAGCATCAACAACAGGTTTGAGCATATATGGGCGCTCTTTTCTAAAAGCACCATCTGCTGTAATGACAACTTTAGCTTCGGCATCTTCAATTCTATCTCTTAATGCTTCAGCAGAAAAACCACCAAAAACGATGGAGTGAATAGCCCCTATTCTCGCACATGCAAGCATTGCATAAGCTGCCTCAGGAATCATAGGCATATAAATGACAACCCTATCCCCTTTTTTTACTCCAAAATCCTCTTTTAAAAGATTTGCAAATCTGTTTACATTTTTATAAAGATCAAGATATGTAATAGTCTCTACATCACCTCTATCTCCTTCAAAAATAATAGCTGCTTTATTTTTGCGTCTGTCTAAATGACGGTCAATACATTGGTGTGCGACATTAAGCTTTCCTCCATCAAACCACTTAACAAATGGAGCTTTGCTCTCATCTAACACATTTGTAAAAGGTTCTATCCAATCTATTTTCTCTTTTGCATAATCACCCCAAAATCCCTCATAATCATGAAGTGCTTTATTTTGAAGTGTATGGTATTCATCCATACTCTTAATTCTTGCATTTGATGCAAACTCTGGATTTGGTTGAAAAATTTGTTTTTCTGACATGTATCTGCCTTTTTATCTGAAATTTAGTTCTTAAAAATTATATCTTAGAATAATTTATCTTTCCTTGAAGTTCCCCCTTAATTTATTTTTACTATAATTACAAAAATTTAAATACAAAGGTTTCAAATGTTTGGAAGAACAGAATTAAAAGAATACAACTTAAGCGAAGATGAGTTAGCAAAACTTCAATATGCAAAAATGACAACAAGTAAGGGTGATATTTGGATTAAACTTTATCCAGAAGAGACTCCAAATACAGTAGCAAACTTTGCACACTTAGCAGAGACAGGGTTTTATAACAACCTAAACTTTCACCGTGTTATCCCTGGCTTTATGGCACAAGGTGGATGCCCTACAGGAACTGGTACAGGTGGACCTGATTGGGCTATTAAATGTGAAACTGAAAAAAATACGCATAAACATGTAAAAGGAACACTCTCTATGGCTCATGCAGGACCAAATACTGGTGGAAGCCAATTTTTCATCTGTTTTGTGCCATGTCCACATTTAGATGGTGTACATACTGTATTTGGTGGAATTGAAGAAGACGATGATGCAAGCTTTGCAGTTCTTGACTCTATTGAGGGACAAGATGACATTAACTCTATAGAAATATTTGAAAAAAGAGCATAAAAGTAAAAAATGTCTTTACGCTGTGTTTTTTTAAACACAGCGATTCTATAATATAAAAAGGATTTCATATTTTAGTCCATATTTGTTGCAGTGTTGATAGCCACTTCTTTTTAGAAAAGCTTCAACAAGATTTCCCCAATGAAAAACTCACTGGTTTTTTTTATGACCCCAATATCCATCCATACTCAGAGTACCAATTACGCTTACTTGATGTAAAACGAAGTTGTAAAAAGCTCGGCATTGAACTCC
>JALSWC010000153.1 GCA_027060825.1 Sulfurimonas sp. | reverse complement strand
AAACATTTAGCAGATGATATGCCGACAAACAAAGAGGAAATGCTTGAAGTAAACGGTGTAGGAGAGAAAAAATTCGCACAATTTGGAGAGGCTTTTTTAGAGGTTATTAATTAAGCTTCATTTTCATTTCATCCAAATCCACTATAATTCAAAATATTATATTTTAAGGTTAGCTATGTTTAACAAGATTTTACCACTTATTTTTATTGCCTTACCACTTTTTGCTTCAGGGCTTACCATTAGTGTCACGCATCCAGTCAAAAAATCACTCCCACTTACGCTCCAAGCTACTGCTGTTGTAGTAGCGAAAAATCAGAGTGTCATTACAGCACAAAGTTCAGGTATCATACATTTTTTTATTTCACAGAACGCTTTTGTCTCTCGTGGTGATTTGATTGCAAAAGTGAGTAACCCTCTGCGTCAAAAAAGGCTCCAATTTTTAAAAAATAGAGTCGTTTTACAAACGAACCAACTTAATATAGAAAAGCGTAAACTCAAAAATATAAAAGAGAAATATACTATGGGTGTTGGCTCAAAAAATAGCTATTTAAGTGAAAAAATATCCTTTTCACAACTCAAGGAGACAGAAGAAAACACACAAAATGAATATAATGCACTTCTAAAAAAACAACAAGATGCAACAATTTACGCATCAAAAGATGGCGTTGTAACGAACCTTAGTGCAAATAACAGCTTTATTCATTATGGAGAAAAAATAGCCTCACTCCTTAGTGCAGATAATTTTGTTAAACTTTTTGTAGATGCAAGTTACGCACAAAAAATCAAAAAAGGAATGCTTGTAAAGTTACAAAGCAGTTACCAAAACTGTAATGCGACCATTATAAATGTTTTGCCACAAAGTAGCGATAATCTTATAGAAGTCATGGCAAAACCAACAGTGAAACTTCCTTTAAATCTACAACTTAATGCACAAATAGAACTCAAAACACTTACAGGAGTTTTTATTCCCAAAGAGGCTATTGTTTTGGTCAATAACCATCCTGCTATTTATCTTATAGATGAAAAAAACATCGCACATCTCTTTTTTATAAATATCCAAAAAGATATGATACAGAGTGCGCTTATAAAAAACAGACTTCCTAAAAATGCGAGAATTGCACTTAAAAATGCTTATATGCTTCATAATAATTTAAAAGTGAGTGTAAATTAATGAAAGAGAAAAAAGGTTTTTACCTCTATATTTTAAAAAATAAACTAGCCATTATTCTTATTATCACACTTTTAGCAGCCGTAGGTTATAAAATTTCAGGGACTATTCCTCAAGGAGTTTTGCCAAATATATTTTTCCCACGAATTGAAGTAAGCATAGACAATGGACACTCTCCCATCTCACAAATGCTCTACTCTGTCACAAAACCAAGTGAGGAGGCTCTTAAAACTGTTCAGGATGTTGAAAAAATTGTCTCTTCAACATCAGTAGGATCAACAGATATAAATATCTACTTTAATTGGAATATAAACCCATATTTAGCATATCAACTTGTGCAAGCCCGTATGGCAGATATTAAAAACTCTATAAGCCCAAATGCTAAAATAACCATCAGGCAGGCAACTCCTAGCATGTATCCTGTCTCTATTTATGCAATAGCTTCAAATAATGTATCTCGTGCAAAATTGACGGAAAAGCTTTACTATGAACTCAAACCTGTAATGCTTGGAATTAGTGGGGTGTATGACATACAGATGAAAGCACCTGCATGGAGTGAATATAAACTTGTTCTTGATAGTAAAAAAGTAGCCGCGTATAATCTTAATATTAACGATATTATTGCACAGCTAAAAGCTCAAAACTCTATAGATTTTTTAGGACTTATTAACTCTAAACATACGCAATATATCCTTTCACTCAATCAAAAAAGAAGCAATGCAAATGACTTTTTAAAACTAAATATATCACTTGGAAATTCTAAAAGCATAAAACTGAGTGATATTGCACTCTTAGTAGAGAGAGAAAATCCAATTAAAGAGATTTCTGTTGCAAGTGGCTTTAAAAATGCAGTCGTCTTTAATCTACTTCGTCAACCAAATGCCAATTCTGTAGATGTCCAAAAAGCCTTTAATAAAAAAGTAAAGGAACTTAATAAAAAACTTGCAAAAGATGGTATTACAATACAGAAGTATTACGACGGAACTGATTTTATTAAAAAAGCGGTAAGAAGTGTTATTGATGCTATTGCTATTGGTTCATTTATAGCCGTTTTAATTATATTTTTCTTTTTAAGAAAGTTTACCCTCTCTTTAGCTGCACTCATCATCATTCCTATCACATTTTTTATCACTATGATTGGAATGAAACTTATTGGCATAGATTTTAATATTTTTTCTCTTGGTGGTATGGTTGCTGCCATGGGAGGACTGATTGACCAGATGCTGATAGTCGTTGAAAATATTGAACGGCATTATGAAAATGGCGAGACAAAACAAGATGCTATCATCAAAGGTTCTCGTGAAATTTTACCTATTATGAGTATTGCTACAACTCTCTCTATCTTAATCTTTATACCTTTATTACTCGTCAGTGGTATAGTTGGTGTCTTTTTTAAACAATTAGCTATTGTGCTTGTTGTAACTTACTTTATATCGCAACTTATAGCAATCTTTTTAACTCCTATCATAGCATATATGACACTTCCAAAAGGGAAAAACAAGCATGAAGATTTTATGCAAAAATATATAGACAAATATATAAATTTCATGCGTAAAAGTTTTAAGTACTCTTGGATTTCACTTCCTTTAATTATAGCCTCTTTGGCAACATCGGCATTTTTATATTTTCATATTCCATCCACTTTTTTACCAGAGTGGGATGAAGGGAATATAGTAGTTGATTTAGTAATGCCCACAGAAATAACCCTCAATCAATCTAAAGAAGAGTTTGATGAAATAGGTACAATACTCAGTAAAATACCAGAAGTGAAAGATTGGACAATGCGTATAGGGACTGGGCTAGGAAGCATCAATGTTCCCATCAATCAAGGTGATTTCTTAGTTACACTCAAAGCAAATCACAAGCGAAGCACCTTTGAAGTAATAGATGATATACGAAAAAGAGTTGAAAATAAAATACCAAATATTGTAGAACTTGGGCTTTCTCAAGTGCTTGAAGATAGACTTGGCGATATTATGGGTGCAGATGCACCTATCTCTGTACATCTCTTTGGCACAAATCCTAAAGAGCTTATTACAGAAGGCTACAAACTACAAAAGGTACTTAGAAAAATAAAAAATGTAGAAGAGGTAAATGTTCTTACATCGTATGCTTCTCCTTCTATCAATATAAGAGCAAAAAGTATTGCACTCTCACGCTATGGCATAACTGAGGCGATGATAAGAAGTCAAATCAATACACTCTACTATGGAAAGATTGTCGCTTCGGTTGCAAATGGTGAAAAGCTTACAAATCTAAGAGTTTTAATGAGCAGACCAAATATTGATCCTATTGAATACCTAAAACGCGATTTCAAAATTTATTCGCCAACACTCAAACAAAGAATTCCACTCAAAGAGTTAGCCGATATTTCCTATCAAAACAAGGTGGCAGAGGTAAGTCACTATAATTTATCTCCTGTATGTGTGCTGGGAATACGCTTTAGTGGAAACGACATGAGTGGTGTTGTTACAAATATCAAAAAAGTAATGAGTAGTGCAAACATTCCAGATAATATTACAAGTGAAATCAGTGGATTTTACAAAGAACAGCAAAAATCATTTGCACAGATGAGTTTAGTCATACTTTTTGCCATTGCCATTATTTTCATTGGTTTACTCCTAAATTTTAGTTCACTTCGCATAGCATTTTCTATTGTTATAGCATTGCTCTTAACATCTACTGGAGTATTTCTAGCACTTTTTTTAACACATAAACCTTTGGATATTATGGCATTTATGGGTGTATTAATCGTTTTAAGTATCGTTATTAATAATAATGTTTTAATATATGACTTTTATCAGATAAATTTTAATAATCAAAGTGACGAAATAGAGCAACAGCTTGATGCACTCGCACTACGAGCAAAACCAATTCTTATGACAATGGTTTCAAATGCTTTAGCCCTACTCCCTATTGCCCTAGCAATAGGTACAGGAACACAAATTATACAAGATTTAGCCATTGCCATTATGGGAGGTTTACTTTTTGCTATTATTATAAACCTTTACATTATTCCACTCTTTTTCAATTTTATGAAAATTCGGTAAATAGTAAAAAATTAAAATATAAAAGAAGAAATTATGAATAAACATATTGCAATATTTGGTCCTACTGGATATATAGGTACAAAAGTCATTATAGAACTTTATAACAAGGGATGCAAACTTACCCTTTTTACGCGAAATCTTCGGAAGTTACTCTATACGCAAGATGATTGTGAACTTTTAATGCCAAAACAATCTGGTATATGCTTAATGGAAACAGAGATAAAACAAGCTAATTATGAAAAAATAAAAAATGCATTAGAAGGTGTTGATGCTATCTATTATCTCATACATTCATTAAATATTTCAAATGGTAATTTTATTAATCAAGATAATGAAATGGCTGAACTCATAAGCTCTGCTGCAAAGGAAGCCCATGTAGAACAGATAATTTATCTCGGAGGGCTTGGTGTGGATAATCTAGATCGTCCACTTTCAGACCATTTGAAAAGTCGTCATGAAACGGGAGAGCATCTACGAAAATATCATCAAAATGTAACAGAATTTAGAGCTGGCGTTATTATAGGTGAGGGTTCTGCTAGTTTTGAACTCATACGCGCTTTAAGTGTAAAGCTTCCCTTTATTCCACAACTTGGTAAAGATGAAGGATATTGTCAACCTATATTTGTGAATGATGTTATTGAATATCTACTTTATGCACTACTAAATCAAAAATACTATGGAAAAATAGCTGAAATTGGATGCGATGAAGTATTCCACTATAGTGATATTGTAAAAATTTATGCTGAAGTAGTAAATCACAAATATTTAAAATCTTTCACAATTCCTTTTGCAAATATAATTTTACATCCATATATTATAAGTTGGTTTGCATCAAGAATGTCTGGTATGCCTTATATACTGGTATATCGTCTCATTG
>JALSWC010000152.1 GCA_027060825.1 Sulfurimonas sp. | reverse complement strand
TGCTGCATTTCGATTTGTAGAACCTGCCAAGGTACCAAGTCTAAAGTATTTAATAGTTCGTGAAATAAGTTCTCCATCAAAATGATTTGAAATAAGCACTTTTGCATGAGGTGTTTTTCTGTAGTGTGTATAAAGATAAGGAAGCATCAAAAGCTCTCCATGCCAACAGGCAAAAATAACGCTCTTATCCGTTATTTTTTCTGGTGCATGAAAAACTTTTCTATTTGTATAGTAAAGTAATCGTATCAGCAAAGAGCCAATAAAGGGAACAAATAGCAGAGCAAGCGTGCGACTAAGTTTTTTAAGCAACTACTTCGCCTGTTAAAATTGTTCTGCCAATAGCAGTGACTTTAACATCTCTAAATTTTCCTAAAAGTTCTTCTGAACCTTTTACTTTCAAGACAAGATTATTATCACTTCGACCAGCAACATAGCCATCACGATGCAAATCTTCAAAATAGACGCTGTAAACATTTCCCATAAGCGTTGCATTCTTTTCATCCATAATCTCATTATGGAGTGACTGCAAGTAGCTTAGTCTATCTGATGCAACTTCTTCATCTACAACATTTGTAAAGTGTTGTGCTTCTGTCTCAGGACGAGGAGAGTATTTAAAAGAGAAAATTTGATCAAACTTTACCTGTTTCATAACATCTATAGTCTCGGCAAAATCAGCATCACTCTCACCTGGAAATGCCACTATAATATCTGTTGAAATACTGACTTCAGGACAGACTGAACGCAGTTTTGCAACACGATTTAAAAACCACTCTTTTGTATAGCCTCGTTTCATCTCTTGAAGCACTTTTGTAGAACCACTTTGGAGTGGCATATGCATAGATTTACAAATTTTTGGATTGTGTGCAAACTCTTCAATAAACTCATCATCCATATGAAAAGGGTGTGGAGAGGTAAAACGGATGCGTTCTAAGCCATCAATTTGAGAAAGACGACGCAATAATTCTGTAAAATTTACCTTTTCATGTTCTTTTGAAGAGAAACGACGACCGTAATTGTTTACATTTTGTCCAAGAAGAAAAATCTCTTTTGCTCCATGGCTTACAGCCTTTTTTGCCTCATTAATAATCAAAGCATCAGGAATGGAAATCTCATCCCCTCGTGTCTTTGGAACAATACAAAAAGTACACTTTTTATCACATCCAATAGAGATATTTATAAAAGCCTTATAGGGTGATGACCGAAAATCATCAAAAGCAAATTCACTCTCATCATAGTTTATATCTATCTCTACTGCTTTATTCTTATGTAAAACTTCACTAATTTTAGAGACATTTCTTGCTCCTAACACAAAGTTTACATAAGGAGCGCGTTTAATAATCTCTTCACCAAGATGCGAAGCAGTACAACCACATACACCGATTTTAGCCGATGGTTTTTTCTTTTTGTTAAAGCCACCAAGCTCTGAGAAGAGCTTATGTACAGGGCGTTCTCTCACTGAGCAAGTATTTATCAAAATAAGATCAGCTTCTTCTAGTACCTGAGTTGTCTCATAGCCCTCTTTCTCTCTAAGCTGGGCTATCATATGTTCAGAGTCACGAGAGTTCATTGCACAACCTAAAGTTTCAATAAATAACTTTTTACTCATAATCAGCCTTTAACGCATTATGTGAACTTGGTACATATAGTCATTATCGGCTAGTCCGTACTTCACTTCACTCATATAAAAACTTTTACCCATAGCCTCATAATGATCTTGCAATGCAAGCAAATCTTTATGTGAATTATCTTTATCAAAATAAAATATTATACTATCGTTTTTTTCTACTTCTGCATCTAGCTTGCTCAAGTCAACCTTTTTAGGTTTTGCATCTAAATCAGTTCTGGCAAATTTTAAATCCATTTCATTTCCTCATTTAATATATTAAAAGTCTTGCATTATAGTAAAAAACTCATAAAAATAGGGTTAAAGTTTTTTTATCACTTTTTTGGGTATAATTGCGAACTTCGTAAGAAATCCCCACAACACTATTATTATTGTCAGATTTCTTCAAAAATAAGGAAACTATACATTATGGAAAAAATTTTAGATATTGCTGAAGCAATTGGACATGAAAAAGGTCTCAAACCAGAAAAAGTAATGGATGCACTTAAAGTTGCGTTTGTACAGACTGCAAAAAGAGTTATTAATCCACACTTCGCATTTGAAGCTATTGTAGATGAAGATACAAAAAATCTTAAACTTATTCAAACTATTACAGTAGTCGCAGATGATGATGTAAAACTTGAAGATGAAGAACTAGCGCCTGCGTACATTCCAATCACAGAGGCAAGAGAGTATGATGATCAAGTAGAACTTGGAGATCAACTTCAAATTGACCATGATTTAGAAGATTATGGGCGTACGGCTGCTTCTAGTTTGCACCGTGAAATAGAGTACCACATCCAACGCCTTGTTGAAGATGAGATTTTCAACAAATACAAATCGAAAATAGGCACACTTGTAAGTGGGCGAGTAACACGCGTGGATTCTAAAAACAATACTTACATAGAAGTTGATGAGATTCGTGCTGTACTCCCAATGAAGAGTCGTATTAAAGGTGAAATTTTTAAAGTTGGTGACCATATTAAGGCAGTTGTTCGCCGTGTAAATATGGACAAAGAAAATGGTATGCAAATAGAACTCTCAAGAACTTCTCCTAAATTTTTAGAAGCTCTTTTAGCACTTGAGGTTCCTGAAATAGCAGAAGGTTCTGTCATCATCGAAAAATCAGCGCGTATTCCAGGCGAAAGAGCAAAAATTGCACTCCTTAGCACACATCCTCAAGTTGATGCAGTTGGTGCAACTGTTGGTGTAAAAGGTGTTCGTATAAACGCAGTAAGTGACGAGCTTATAGGCGAAAACATCGACTGTATTGAGTACACAAATATTCCTGAACTTTTTGTTTCTCGTACCATGAGTCCTGCCATTATCTCTCATGTAGAGATTGTAAAAAATGAAGAGGGTGAAAATGAAAAAGCCATCATCACACTTCCAGCAGACCAAAAATCAAAAGCGATTGGAAAAAGTGGTATAAATATTCGTCTTGCTTCTATGCTAACGGGAATGCAGATAGAGCTTGTAGAAAATGACTCTGTAACAAATGAAGAGGGCGAGATAGAAGAGAAAAAAGATGGTGTTGATGCGTTAGAGGCACTCTTTAACTAATCCATCTATACAGATAAATCCTTATGTACGATTGGCATAAGGATTTAATTTTAACAGTATCAAATCTGCTACAATATTTCCAAGCAGTGTTAAAAATGCTGTAATCATTAAAATCCCCATAATTATGGGGTAATCTCTACTTAAGGCACTTCTGTAAAAGAGTTGTCCCATTCCCTCTATGCTAAAAATTGACTCCAAAATAACACTTCCACCTATCAAACTAGGTAAAGAGAGTCCTAAAAGAGTGATGATGGGGGGCATGAGATTTGGTAAAATGTAAAAACGCAACAGTTGTTTTTTACTCACTCCACGAGAACGAGCAAAAAAACAGTAATCACTTTTGAGTATTTCTAAAGTAAGTGAACGAACATAGATTATCATACTTCCTAGCCCTACAAATATCATAACAGTTATTGGCAGAACCAAATGCCAGCCCATATCTAAAAGATTGGCAAATCCCTCTTTAGGTGTTACAGAATGCAAGCCTGCAATAGGAAACCAGTCTAATTTAATAGCAAATAAAATGATAAAAAGAAGTGCTAAATAGAATGAAGGCATAGAAAAAGAGATCAAAGAGATTTGTCGAATAATATAATCACTCTTTTTTTCATAATCCAAGGCTGCTTTTATGCCAAGCCAAAGAGAGAGTGCAAAGACAACAAGTAACGAAACAATATTCATAAAGAGTGTAATAGGTAATCGTTTCAGTATTTCAGCACTAACATCTTGCCCAGAAACAAAAGAGATACCAAAGTTAAGCGTTACAATATTTTTTACCCACTCAATATACTGCATAAAAAGTGGTTTATCTAAGCCATAAACAGCTTTAAGTTTTTCTATTGCTTGGGGTGTCATATTTGGATTAAGTTGTCCTGCTCCAAAAAAGCTATTGGGTGCTACATGGATTGCCAAAAATGAGACAATAGAGATGAGTAAAAGCATAAAAAATATGTAAGAGAGTTTTTTTAGAAAAATTGTCATAAAAAGTTTATCTCCCATAAAAGGAGATAAGAATTTAGTTTGAATTTAATCAGTGACTAGAAGTTTAGTTTTGCATATACTTGAAGAGCATTTGTATTAGAAGCACTACCAATTGTAGAGTTAATATATGCTAATGTTGTATCCAAAGGACCAAATGATTTAGAAGCTGTTAAAGCAACTTCTTTTAAATTCTTCACATGTGTATTTGCATAAGTAGCATACAAACCTAAATCAACAAGACCGTTTACTGGTGAAGTTACAGTTAGATTATAAGCTTTAGTGTCTTTTCGAGTTACATAACCATAGTTCCACCATGCTTCAGTATATAGTTTAGATTGTGCAGTTCCAGCAGCAGTCGCCGTATTAAAACCAACACGAGAAAGATTACCAGTACTACTAGTTTGAGAATATGCAACGCTTGCAGCAAACATATCTTTCATACTATAACCAATTTTTGCAGCAACAGCCTGATTTGTATGAGCACCACTAGCAGCTGAAGTCATAGCACAATACTGACCACCAAGAGTAAGACCCTGCACACCTAAAGTAGATGCATTTAAATCACCTTGTAACCAGTATGCAGTTGCTACTTGAGTAACATCATAGTACCATGCTTGTGCAGTAAGAGGTTTCCAAGATTTATTGATAATACCTGCTGCATATGCACCGTTAGCACCATAAGTAGTAAATTTACCATTTGCATTTACAACAGGACCGACTGCTAAACCTAAACCTTGAACATTACTTTGTGCATTTTGACCAAAAGTTTCATTACCGTTACCATTACCAATATACGCACCAATTAAAGTAGTATCAGGAATATTTTGATTGACTACAACTGCACCCTCAAAAGTATTCTCTTCAGCACTCCAAGTTTCACTAAATGCAAGTGGAGTATCTAAAGCCATACGACCTAACTTAAGCGTAGTTTTACCACTTTTTGCAGCTACCCATGCCTCTTTCATCCAGCTAGCATTTTCAACTTTTGCACCATTTAGTCCTGCTACTTTACCATAACTAGCTCCAGTTTTAGGAGTTGCAGTATGTGCACCACCCCATACATTCGATACGAAGTTGTTTTCTAAACCTAAAGTAGTAAGCACTGTATAACCAGCACCTGTACTAATAGATACTAAATCATTAGAAAGTACATCTGCAGTTGCATTTAAGTTTACTGCAACATCAGCTGCACTAGAGTCTTTTGAAAAAAGTGTACCACTTGTACGACCTTTTATGGTATCATACCCTGATGCACCATCACTAGTATTGTAGTAAAGATTTGCATTTCCATTTACCTTTACATTGCTAAAAGCAAATGCACTTGAACCTATTAATAGTGCTGCCACTAAACTCATTTTTGTATATTTCATATATTCTCCTTATCGTTTTACAAATTTCACCGTCAGTATAGCACATCATACTCTTGTAATTTGCTTAAATTCACTCTTTTTGTATAGTTTTCAGCTATAATTCTTATTATGAAACAACTTATACAACTAATTTTAGCAATCAATGTACTATTTATGACAGCGTGCAGTGTACCTAAGGCAACAGAGTCGTCACACAAAAGTGATAAAAAAAGTGGTTTTTTACAAGAGCATTTAGACAATTGGCTTAAAGATGAGTGGAATCCTGCAGTAAAAAAGAAAGATAAAGAGACTTCTAAACGATTTAAGCTACAAGATTATGTAGATAAAGCCTCTTTATATATGAAAGCACATCCAAGTGATTACAATCACTCAAATGTAAAACAGATGGAAGAACTTCCAGTTATAGGAAAGAAAAAGGGAAGAAGATAAGTGCCTAAGCACTTACTAATCTACTAAATCCCAAGCAAGAACGGTTTTACCCTCTTCATTTGTCTCAGCAGCTGCCATTCCCATAATGTTATATCCTGCATCTACATAGTGAATTTCACCCGTTACACCAGAACTTAAATCACTTAAAAGGTACATTGCCGAGTTTCCAACTTCGTCAGTTGTTACATTTTTCTTGAGTGGTGCGTTTACTTCATTCCAGTTGAGTATCTGTTTAAAGTCACCTATGCCTGCTGCTGCTAATGTTTTAATTGGTCCTGCAGAGATTGCATTTACACGCTGTCCTTTTTTGCCTAAGTCCACTGCCATATAGCGTACAGTTGATTCAAGTGCTGCTTTTGCTACACCCATTACATTGTAATTTACAATGTATTTTGGTCCACCCAAATAAGAGAGTGTAAGAATAGAAGCATCATCTGTTAAAACAGATTCTAGTCTATTTGTCAAATCAATAAGAGAGTAAACAGAGATGTCCATAGCAATTTGAAAAGCACTTTTAGTTGTTTTAATAAAAGGCTCAGAGAGTGCCTCTTTTGGAGCAAACGCAACAGAGTGTACCAAAAAGTCAATTTTTCCAAAATCTTTTTCTATCTTTTGAGCAATTCCTGCCATATGCTCTTCATTTGAGACATCTAACTCATACACATACTCACTTCCAAACTCTTTTGCTATTGGCTCTACTCTTTTTTTAAGAGCATCATTAAGATAAGTAAATGCCATCTCAGCACCTTGAGCTGCACATGCTTTTGCTATTCCATACGCTATTGATTTATTGTTTGCAAGACCTACTATAAGACCTCTTTTTCCTTTCATTAACATCTATCTTTTTCCTTTATTTAATTTTATTAAGTTCATCGGCATATTCAATCATTCTACCGAAATCTCCTGCATTTAAAGCAGCACTTCCTACTAAAATACCATCAACATTTTTTACACTCAAAACATCTTTAGCATTATTTACTTTCACACTCCCACCATACAACAATGGTGCAGAAGATATTTTTTTCAACTCTGCATGCATATCTTCAATATCTTCAAGTGTCGGTGTAAGTCCTGTTCCAATTGCCCATACAGGCTCATACGCAACAATAAGGTTTTCATACTCACTATCTATGCCTTCATACTGTTTCTTTATATATGTAAGCATCTCTTGCTTCGATGCTTCACGAATCTCTTTAGGTTCACCCACACAAAAGACAATTTTAAAACCTTTTTCCTTAAAGTAATGAAACTTTTGTGCTAAAAGTTCTTGGCTTTCACCCAAAATATGACGGCGTTCGCTATGTCCGATTAAAATCGTTTTTATGCCAAATTCATCAAGTTGTTCAAGCCCAGTCTCTCCTGTAAATGCACCATTTTGTGTTGGATATGCATTTTGAGCACCAATGGTTATGCTTTTTGTTTGGAAACTATCTAAAGATGTCATAGCTGGAAAAACCAAAACATCAGCAGAAGAAGAGGCATCTGCAAATTTTTCTAACTCTTGCATATAACTGCGTGTAGCACTGCGTGTAAGATTTGTTTTTAAATTCGCTGCTATTATCATTTTAACACTCTTCTTTGCTTTTTTCAACCATTAAAGGTTTTACACCTGGCAAAATTTTACCCTCAAGAAGCTCTAGTGAAGCCCCTCCACCAGTTGAAATAAAGCTCATCTCATCATCAACACCAATACGCTGTACCAAATCGGCAGTATCACCACCACCAACAACAGTTGTCGCATACGAATCGGCTACAAAGTGTGCAATTTTTGAGCTACCTCTTGCAAATTTATCCATCTCATAAACACCCATTGGTCCATTCCAAAGCACTGTTTGCACATCATTTAAACCTTCTCGATAGAGTCGCACAGTTGCAGGTCCAATGTCAAGTCCCATCCAAGCATTTGGAATCTCTTGTGCTGTTACAATTTTACTTACAGCATCTTCTGCAAACTTCTCAGCTGCCACAACATCTACAGGAAGATAGAGTTTTACACCCATTTTTTTCGCTTTATCCATAATGCCTTGAGCCTCTTCAAGCAAATCATCCTCTACTAAAGATGCACCTATGTCATAGCCCATCTGTTTTAAGAATGTAAATGCCATTCCCCCACCAATGAAAATCTTATCTACTTTTGGGAGAAGATTTACTAATGCTTCAAGTTTTCCTGAAACTTTACTCCCTCCAACTATTGCCGCAAAAGGGCGTACTGGGTTATTTATGAGTTTTCCAAAAAAGTTAATCTCACGGTCAAGTAAAAAGCCTGCTGCTTTATGTTCATTGTCAAAAAAGTGTGTAATTCCCTCTACTGATGCATGAGCACGATGGCTTACACCAAAAGCATCATTGACATAAAACTCAGCCATTGATGCTAAAGTTTTTGCTAAAACAGGGTCATTTTTCGTCTCACCCACTTCAAAACGAAGATTTTCTAGTAAAAGAATCTCTCCCCCTTTTAAAGCATTTGCTTTACTTATGGCATCTTCACCAATAACATCTTTAGCCAAAGTAACATCACGCTTTAAAAGATGTTGCAAACGGCGTGCTACAGGAGCAAGAGAGTATTTTTGCACTACTTCACCATTTGGACGACCAAGATGAGAAGCTAAAATTACTGCACAATCTTGATCGAGGCAGTAGTGAATTGTTGAAATTGCCGAACGGATGCGTCTATCATCTGAAATATTTCCAAACTCATCCATTGGTACATTAAAATCACATCTTATAAAGACTTTTTTATCTGTCAAATCTAAATTTTTTATACTTAATAGTTCCATTATTATCCTTTAATTTTTTTTACTTATATAAATTGCCATATCAAGAAGTCGTGAGGAGTAACCCCACTCATTATCATACCATGACATTACTTTTATCATATTGCCACCTATTACCTGAATTAAATCCTCTGCAACAATAGAGCTATAATTACATCCAACAAAGTCTTGAGAAACACGCATCTCTTTATCTATAAGCAAAATACCTGCAAACTCACTCTCTGCTTTTTTATTAAAAAGTTCTCTCACTTCCTCTTCTGTTGTGTTTTTTGCAACAACAACATTCAAATCCATCATAGAGACATCAGGCGTTGGTACACGCACGCTCTGCCCATGTAATTTTCCCTCAAGCTGTGGCATAACACGGTTCATAGCCTTGGCTGCACCCGTTGTTGTTGGTATCATATTGACAGCTGCCGCACGAGAACGCCTTTTATCACGAGTATGTTTTACATCAAGGAGATTTTGATCATTTGTGTAAGAGTGTATGGTTGTCATTAGACCCTTCTCAATACCAAAAGCATCATCAAGAATTTTTGCTACAGGTGCTAAACAATTTGTTGTACATGAAGCATTAGAGACAATACTCTGTCCTGCATACTCTTTTTCATTTACACCCATTACAAATGTTGGTGTTACCTCATCTTTTGCTGGAGCAGAGAGTAAAACTTTTTTTATACCATTATCAATGTATGTTTGTGCAATATCAGAAGTTAAAAAGAGTCCCGTACACTCAAGCACCAAATCAGCACCACATGCAGCAAAGGGGAGATTTTTTGGCTCAGGTTCAGAAAAAATTTTAATGTTTTTTCCATCTATAGAAATATGTTCTTCATCAATCTTAGCAACTGGAATATCAAATACTCCATGCACAGAGTCATTTTGTAAAAGATAGAGCATCATATCTATCTCAGTAAGATCATTAATAGCGACGATTTCAATATCATCTCGTTTTGAAGCGATGCGAGTAACACAACGCCCTATTCTACCGAAGCCATTAATAGCTATTTTCAATGCCATTATTTATCCTAAAAAAATTAATTGGATTATTTTATCCAAAATTAGTTATAATTCGCATTAAATGGAAACAGTAGCACTCTATGGAGGTTCTTTTGACCCTCCACATATTGGTCATGAAGCAGTTGTAAAAGCACTTAGTGCGCTTTCGTTCATCGATAAAACGATTGTAATGCCGACCTATCTTAATCCATTTAAGAGAGATTTTTTTGCTCCACCAGAGTTGCGTTTACAATGGTTGAAAAATATTTTTTCTTCTTATGAAAATCTACAAGTAAGCTCTTTTGAGGTAGATTTACAAAGGGAAGTGCCTACTGTTGAAACGATTAAATATTTGAAAAAAAGATATTCTACAATCTACCTCGTAATAGGTGCAGATAATCTAAAATCTTTGCATAAGTGGCAAGATTATGATGAATTAAAAAAGTCTGTTCATTTTATAATAGCAAAAAGAGATGCCGTTAGGGTCTCTGATGAATTTACAAAACTAGAGATTGATGAAAATATTTCATCTTCATCTTTACGAAAAGATATGGATATAACAAAATTACCCAAGGCAGTTTCTAAAGAGATTGCCCAATATTATAAGGAATACAATGCAAAACAGAATACAAAAAATAACTGACTCACTCGATAAGAACAAAGCAGAAGCAATAGAAGTTTTTGACCTTCAAGATAAAAACTACATCGCTGATTATGCAGTTATTGCATCATCACTCGGACAAAAACATACTTTGGCACTCTTAAACCATCTCAAAGATGATCTCAAACCTCAAGAGCATTTTAACCATGTTGAGGAGAGTGGAGATTGGGTTGTGGTTGATTTAGGTGATACTCTTATTCATATCATGACTCCAGAATATAGAGTAAAGTATGATATGGAAACATTTTTGAATGAGTTAGAGAGTCACTAACTTATGCAAATATAAAACGATTGACTCCATTTTCATACTCATACGCTAAGACTTGGTCATGTGCTTTTAAGATAGAATCAACAAGATATAATCCTAATCCAAAACTATTTTTGGAAGGATTATCTTTTGTAAATGGTTCTATATAATATCGTAAAGGGTGAGAAAGCTTTTCTCCTCTATTTTCAAAACACAACTCTTTTCTATTATTTATACATATTCTAATATGTCCATCTGTTGAATATTTCATCGCATTATCTATCATATTTTTTATGGCAGTTGTGTAGAGTCTATAGTTGGCATGCATTTTTACCTCACCACTAATCTCGGAGCTTACACTCTTTCTCTCAACCATTGCCATATCGATGGCACCATCAATAATATCAACAAGCCTATACTCACTAAACTCACTTTTATCATCAACACTCGTCACCTCTTCTATCATAGCAAATTCAGTTACAAGGGCTTCAAGGCGTTTAAAAATAGAGCTAAATCTATCACGCTGTTTTTGAGAATCAAGCATCTGTGTTGCAATAGTTCCCTTTGCAATAGGTGTTTTAAGCTCATGCATAAGATTGCGTAAAAAAAGTGTACGGGATTCTAAGATATTGTTAATGCGAACTCTTGCTTTTTCCATCTCATTTGATACTAAGCCTATCTCATCTTCATTGCGTGTTTTAAAAGAGATTTCCATATTCCCTCTTCCATAGAGAGTAATTTTTTTACGCAGACGAATAAGAGGTGTTAATTTTTTTAAAACTAAAATAAAAGAGAGGCAAATTATGGCAAAAGTTGTTGTATAAGCATACAAAATATTTACCCAACTATATGGTCGAAGTTGGTTATCTTTTATAAGTATATCGCCCTTTGGTGTCTCAATTTGAAAGTATATTTTATGACCAAACTTTAACATAGTTGCACGGAGTTTACTTATGGTATTTTTCGTGAACATCCCATTTTCATTTATCATCAAAGAGGTATTGAAGCTACTAAAACCTTCACGCTTAAGAATTTTACCCTTACTAAGTACTTTTTTAGAGAGAGTTTCCCCTTTTACAACATCAAGATTATATACAGCTAAATTCGCTTCGAGCATAATTTCCGAACTTTCACGCTGTTGATGTTCACGATAAATTTGAGTAATTACAGAGTATTTTGTAAATATATGGTTAATATACTGCTCACGGTTGAGTTTGTAAAATTCAAAGAAAACTACACTTACACTTACAAGAGAGACTATAAGTGCAAAGAGTATAGTTATAAGGACTGCATGGCGTTTCATACTATTTTAAAAGTTTATAGCCCACACCACGGACTGACTCTATAAGAGATTTATCACCAAGTTTATGGCGAATACGCCCTACCATCACATCTATGCTTTTATTTGAAGAGTCTTCATTTATTGCGTTTACATTATGGATTAAATCTTCACGAGAAACGACAAGACCCTGCTTAGCAATCATATAAGAAAGAATCCCAAATTCTGCATTTGTAAGCTCAATTTTTCGACCTTTATATGTAATATTCATCGTCTCTTTATCACATTTAAAGTCACTTTTATTGACACCTTTTTCTTCTGATTTAGCTTCATAGCGACGCAATACCGAGTGAATACGCGCTTCAAGTTCTCGTGGGTCATAAGGCTTAGGCAAATAATCATCTGCACCGAGTTCAAGTGCTTTTATTTTATCGGTTACATCACTTCTAGCACTTGAGATAATAATAGGAATATCTTGACGCTCACGAATAGCCTCACACACTTCAAGACCATCCATTCCAGGAAGTGTTAAATCTAAAATAACAAGATTAAAAGGCTCTAGTTTTAAAATACTTACGGCCTTAAAAGGGTCATCTTCTGTTATAACTTCAAAATCAAATTGCTCAAGATACTCAGTAAGTATCTCTGCAAGTTCTAAATCATCTTCTATCATCAATATTTTTTGTTTTTCATCTGACATTTTTTAACCTTTTTTACATTACATTAGCATCAAAGTAACTCTATATCCTATAAATGCGAAAGCGTATGCTACCACAGAAGTAAAAACAAAAAGATAAAATGCATATTTCCAACTTCCTGCCTCTTTAGCAAAAACCGTTGTTGCTGCTAAACACGGTAGATATAGCATAATGACAATTATAAACGCAACGGCTGAAGCAAAAGGAATATTTTGACGAATATTATTTGCCAAAGATTTTGATTTTTCATCCACATTCCCACCCATAGAGTAAAGTACACCTAAAGTAGAAACAACCACCTCTTTTGCAGCCAAACCAGCTTGTAGTGCTACATTCATTTTCCAATCAAATCCAAGTGGAGCAACAAGAGGTTCTGTCAATTTCCCCAATCTTCCTAAATAACTCTTTCCTAATTGTGCTTCTGCAAGTTGATTTTCTAAAAGTACTTTTTGTTTGACACTGACACTTTTTTCAATCTTTGCATTATAAACTTTATCGAGATTTGCATTATGAGGATAGTTACTCAAAAACCAAATCATCATAGCAGCACCAGCAATGAAAGTACCTGCTTTTTTAAGGTACATAATAGTCTGCGTTAAAACAGTGTGCCAAATAAGCTTCAACGAAGGAAGTCTGTATTTTGGCATCTCCATAACAAATGGTTCGTCCACACCCTTAAATGCAGTAATCTTTAAAATTTTTGCAAATATAAGTCCTAAAATTGCACCTGAAATGTAGATACCAAAAAGAACATTCCCTGCCATACTTTGAGCAAAGAACGCTCCAGTAAAGAGTACATACACGGGAAGTCTTGCTCCACATGACATAAAACCAATGATGAAGAGTGTTAAGAGTCTATCTCTGTCATTCTTTAAAATTCTCGCACTCATATATGCTGGAATGGAACAACCAAAACCAGTTACAAGAGGAATAAAACTCTGCCCATGCAAACCAAACTTATGAAAAAATCCATCGAGTAAAAAGGCAACACGGCTCATATATCCCGTTGTTTCAAGCAGTGCAATACCAATAAATAAAATAATAATATTTGGAACAAAAAGCACAACTGCACCAACACCACCAATAATTCCATCAACAACTAAAGAACGAATATCATCATTTGATATTGTTGGAGCTATAGTCGTTCCAAGCCATGTAAAAAAAGCACTTATCCAATCCATTGGAATATTTCCAAGTGTGAAAGTTAATTGAAACAGACTCCACATAAAAAACAAAAATATAGGGATGCCAAAAATAGGATGGATTAAAAGAGCATCTATCTTCTCTGTTAATGTTTTTGCCTCACTCTTTGCGGTCGTCTGCTTTACAACCTCAGCAACAATTCCACGATTAAACGCAGCATACTCTTCTGCAAATGCCTCTTTTATATCATCCGTATTATGATGCAATTCTATATGTTTTGAAGCTTCTACAAGAAGAGGTTGTAGTTCTGTCCACAGAGGCTCTTCATGCAATTTTTCATAAGTTTTTTTATTCTCTTTAAGAAGATTAATTGCTATATTTCTATAACTATTTACTGCTTTATACTTATGCTTTTGCAAATAAGAGACAATCTTCTCTATCTCCTCTTCAACTGCTTCACTAAAAATAAGTTTAGGCTCTTGTTTTTCTCCTTCAAACTTTTTCACAACAGTTTCAATTAACTCTTCAATCCCTGTTTTTGCCGCTGCTGAGACTTTTACACAAGGAATATTTAGTAGTTCACTCATATATTGTGCATTTACTTCTATTCCCTCTTTGTCCGCTTCATCACTCATATTTAGAGCAATTACAAGTTTTTTACTCATGGTAAGCAGTTCAGAAGTAAGTTGAAGATTTTTTTCCAAATTTGTAGAATCCATAACATTAATGATAATGTCATACTCCTCAGCACATAAATAACTATGTGTAACTTTCTCTTCTATTGTATAGTCAGTAAATGCATAAGTTCCAGGTAAATCAACAACTGTAAATTTATAATCTTTATAATCAAAAAACACTTCTGTTTTATCAACTGTAACACCAGAAAAATTTCCAACATGCAGATGTGCATTACTCACCGAGTTAATGAGCATACTTTTTCCAACATTTGGTTGTCCAACAAGTGCTACTTTAATATGTTTATCCATTACAGGACATACTATTTTTTCATTATCTTCTTTCATATCTCTTTTACCTCTATTTGTTCTGCCTCTTGAGAACGAAGTGCTAAACGCATCTTTCCTACTTTAATCTCAATGGTTTTTTTGCGTGGAGCCTCTGCCAATACCTCTAATTCAGCATCTTTCATAATACCAAAAGAGATAAGTCTCTGTTTCAAATCATACTCTGCGTTTAGCTTAGAAACTTTTACTTTTTCACCTCTATCACAATCTAACAAGTTTTTCATTTTACTCTCTTTTTAAAAATTATATTTCGCTAATAACTACATATGTCGTAACATAGGCTTATTACTAATCATTCTAATATCATCAAATAATATTCAAGAATAATACCTAGTAACAACTTATATTTCACTTAATAATGATAATAAATATCATTACTGTGTCAATTTTATTTTTCTATTCATATCAATTTGCTATAATTTCGTATTATTCATTGAAGGAACAATATGAAATTTTTATGGACACCCACTTCGCATTTTAATCTCGCTAATCTTTTTACTTTTGTAAATATTACAGCAGGTCTTATGGCAACTTATTTTATTACGCAAAATAACTTTGTCCTTGCAATCATTTTAGCGTGGATTGGTGGTGCATTTGATATTTTTGATGGAAAAATTGCAAGAAAATATAATCTTTCAAATGAGTTTGGTATTCAACTCGACAGCTTCGCAGACTTTTTAAGTTTTGTCCTTGTCCCTGTATTTTTAATTTTTCAAGCATCTTATGCTCCATCACTCCATGGATTTTGGCTTATTATTGCCGCAATTACAAGTATATACTATGTTATTTCAGGGCTTCGCCGTCTTATTCATTTCAATATCAATGCAGATGCAGGAGAGATAGAAAATTACTTTACAGGCGTACCTACACCACTTGGAGCTATTCTTTTATGGCTTACATATTTGCTCAACACTTACTCTTTGTTACCCGCAGGTGGTGTTGTACTTTTTATGCTTGTTATCGGCTGGAGTTTAAACTCTACTATAAAAGTCAAACATCCCTAAATAGTCTCAATTTACATGAACCCACACTTAACTCTTTGCCATTTTTAATCACCTCTTTAATGTAGGTGAGCGTCCCTTTCACATCAGCATCACCTACTTCTTGAGCAATAATTTTTAAAATATCCTCTTCACTTGTAATTGTCCATCTCTTCTCATAAGAGTATCGTGTCTCTATCTGCATTATACCTCTATCACTATTTTATCGTAACATTATACAGCAAGAAATCAAAAAATATTTATAATTTTAATTGAAACTTAGAAAAATTTCGCTATAATTCCACAAATATTTTAAGGGGAAGATGCCCTGATAGACCTGAGTACATTTTAGAGAACTTGCGTCATCTCCTTATATATAAAAAGGCTTACAAGCCAAAAAGGATAATGATGCAAGAAAATGCACAAACACAAGAGACACAAATAGAAGAACCAACAATCACTTTTGATTCATTAGGTTTAAAACCAGAGATATTAAAAAGTGTAAAATTTGCAGGTTTTACGGTACCTTCACCAATTCAAGAACAAGCTATTCCCGTTGTTTTAGCAGGTCGTGATATGGTTGGACAAGCTCATACTGGTACTGGTAAAACAGCTGCGTTTAGTCTTCCAGCACTCAATAACATGAAACTAGATGGAAGCGTTGAGCTTTTAGTAATCACACCAACTCGCGAACTTACAACACAAGTAAGTGATGAAATTTTTAAATATGGTCGTAACTTAGGTGTAAAAACTGTTACTGTTTATGGTGGTAGCTCATACAAACGCCAACTTGACCTTATAGGTAGAGGGGCATCAGTAGTAGTTGCAACACCAGGAAGAATGCTAGACATTCTTAAACGAGGTATGCTTAATAACTTTGCACCAAGTATGGTTGTTCTTGATGAAGCAGATGAAATGCTTGATATGGGATTTTTAGATGATATTAATGAAATATTTTCATATCTACCAACAAACCGTCAAACACTTCTTTTTTCAGCGACTATGCCTCAACCAATTAAAACACTTGCTGCAAAAATTTTAAAAGATCCTGAATTTATCTCTATTACTCAAGGCGAAACAACAAATACAGATATTGAGCAACTCTACTATGTAATTGATGAGCATGAGCGTGATGATGCTATTATCCGTCTTATGGATTCAGAAGGGACTAAAAAAGCAGTTGTATTTTGTCGCACAAAATCGGAAGTAGATAGACTCTCAAATGTTCTTAGTAATGCAGGTTACCTTGCAAATGGTCTTCATGGAGATATGGAGCAACGACAACGAGAAACTGTTATAAAAGGGTTTAAAAATGACTCTGTAAAAGTTCTTGTTGCAACTGATGTTGCTGCGCGTGGTATCCATGTAAATAACATCACTCATGTATTTAACTACCATATTCCATTTGACCCAGAGAGTTATGTTCACCGTATTGGGAGAACTGGCCGTGCAGGTACAAAAGGAAAAGCAATCACACTTTTAACTCCATTAGAGTTTAAAGAGTTACAACGCATTAAGAAAAAAGTTGGTACATCTATGGAACACGCATTTGTTCCAAGTAAAACTGATTTGCGTGCAACTACGATTGATAAAATTGTAACAAATATTGAAAATCAAAAAATCTATGATGAAGTACATACTGTTATTGAAAAATTGAGAGATGATATTGATGAAGAGACAATTATGTTTAAACTTATCTCTATGATTTTGGATAAACAAGACATCAAGGGACCAAGTAATATTGGTATTCCTGCTGATAAACTTGTCGCTATTTTAGAACGAGCTTCTAAACGCAACGACAATAACAGACGAGGTGGTCGTGGTGGTTACCGTGGAAACAACAACCGTAACCGTTCTGGTGGTAATCGTAGCCGTAGTAGTTCAAGCCGTGATGGTGGTGGATACA